>JBFJKD010000070.1:0-9518 GCA_041635095.1 Porticoccaceae bacterium | reverse complement strand
GTGGTGCCTGCCGATCCGGCCCGTTGGCAACATAATCCTTTTGGCGGGAAGGTGGCGGACGGTTTCCTGCACGGACGGGGCACGGTGGATACCAAGTCGCTGGGCATCTTCCATCTCCAGGCATTTATTGCGCTACATCGGGCCGGTAAACCTCTTAATCGGGATGTGATTTTTATGGCCACGGCGGATGAGGAGGCGGGCGGCGCACTGGGCGTTGGCTGGTTGCTTGAGCATCGGCCGGAACTACTGGATGGCGTAGGGGCGGTATTGAATGAGGGCGGTTACGGCGAGTTGCACGGTGAAACCCTGACCTTTGCGGTGGAAGTTACCCAAAAAGTGCCGTTGTGGCTGCGTTTAGACGCCCAGGATGAACCGGGACACGGTGCCACGCCGCGCACGGATAGTGCAGTGAATCGACTGGTGCGCGCGTTGGCGCGGGTCGAAGGATTTGCGTTTCCCGCGCGCCTGATTCCACCGGTGGAGCAATACCTGAAAGGTATCGCCGCCATCACACCGCCGCCCTGGGGCAAACGTTTTGCCGATCCCGAGAAAATGGTGGGGAATACACTGCAGATGCGGGAGCTGCATGGCCACGATCATCGTCTGCATGCGTTGCTGCGTAGCACCTGTGCAGTGACACGTCTGGCAGGCAGCGAAAAAATCAATTCCATTCCCGGTATTGCCAGTGCAGAGCTCGATTGCCGACTGTTACCGGATCAGGAACCCGAGCAGGCGTTGCAGATGCTGACTGCGGTGGTGGATGATCCGGAGGTAGCCATTACAACACTGTTGAATTTTGGTGCGGGGGTATCCGCCACGGATAACCCGGCCTATCGCGCGATTGAAACCACATTGCAGCGGGATTTTCCGGACGCGCTGATATTGCCGAAAGTGGCGGCTGGCTTTACCGACAGTCATTACTTTCGCGAACGGGGCGTCGCCGCGTACGGTTTCTCGCCGATTATCGTCAGCAACGAAGAGCGCGACGGTGTGCATGGCGATAATGAAAAGCTGTCCGTTGACGATATTGAGCGGGGTGCTCAGTTAATGAGCGTGATTGTCAATTCTCTAGTCTACGACTCGCCTGATACGCCCTGAGCACGCTCCGCACTACAGTCCAGGATTCACCGAACGCCCGGCAAAACGCTCTACCTCTCGATGGTTGGGCCACAGTTGCAGAAGGCTGGCCAGATCCTGGGGGCGACTGCCGTGCAAGACGATACCGTCGGCACCGGCGGCGAAATAATCCCGGAGGCGAGCGGCGCAGTGTTCGGCCGTGCCCAGAGCGTTGCCTTCGTACAGCCATTTTTCTGGCCATAAATCCCGCTGGCGTCGTAGTTCGTCGTATTCACGGGTAACCCCTTCGTCCCCCATATTGCCGCCTTTGGTCTGATTCATATCGGCCATAATGGCTTCGCGAACCGGCAATACTTCTTCCAGAGACCATTGATTGGCGGCGCACGCGGCCTCGAGAATGTGTGGCAGAACCGCGTAGGTGCCCATGCGGCGCACAATGTATTCCAGCTGTTTATCTTCACCCACATCGCTGGCGGTGACCACGATCGGCCAGATTCTGACGCTGTTCGGATCGCGCCCCGCGTCGCTGGCGCCGCGCCGCACGATCTCAACAGAAGACGCCACTCCCATGGTGCTCCACAGCGGTTGCAGCACCACTCCGTCAGCGTGCTGGCCAGCCCAGTACAGAGTTTTGGGGCCCATGGCGGCCATAATGATTGGCGGGATAACTTCCAGCTCAAGGCCAAGTTTGGCGTTGGTCAACGTGCCTGCTGGACCGTTATAGGTCACCGCTTCGCCTCGCCAGAGGCGGCGTAAAATATCGAAATAATCGGCAAACAGGCGAAAATTCATATGGGGAATGCCGATACTGTCCGCCAGTGAGTTGAACCCGCGCCCGACACCCAGGGCGAACCGATTGTCAGACATCAGCATCATGGTGGACGCATAAGCGGCGGTCAGCAGTGGATTGCGGGCCGGGAGGTTGGCGATCAACCCGGCAATAACCGCCATGTTGGGTGTTTTGGCGAGACTGATGCCGGACAGGACCCCCAGTTCTTTATTGCTGAGCCGTTCCGAAAGCCATACGGATCCAAAACCCAGGCTGTCACCAATGGGTACGTCTTCGAAGATTTGTTGGGGATTAACGGCATGGCCGGGCAGGGCGTAGAAACCCAATTCGGGGAATTGCTGCATACGTATCCTCCTTTTCCTGTCCAGTCAGATTATAGCCAAACATTGCCGCAGGTTCAGACAGGCGTAGACATTAGTCTACGCCATTATGAACACAAAGCCGCTAATCCTGTAATACAGAAGAAAATATATGCGTATTGTTTGTCTCAATACGGGCGCGATGGTGGTGTTTTTATGGGATCAGTTGTAGGAGCAGCGGTGTGGCCAGTAGTCACGCCACGCCCAGTCGTTTTAAATTATCCACCAGCCAATCTCGCCGCTGTGCCGACACGTCATCCACCGGTGGCAGCATATAACCACCATTCAGGCCAATGGCATCGTACCAGGGCTTGAGTAGCGCAAATGCCGACGCATAACTGGCGGTTTGGACAATATGCCAGACGGTTTGATCTTCCACAAAATCAGAAACGTCCCGCAGGGATTTCCATACCTGGTAGGATTCGTCCATCTTGCCGGCTTCCGCCAGTTTTTTATATTCCTGAATTACCGCACGCTTTTTGCCAAACACGGTGTAGTGGAAAGCGGCCCACTGGATAAACGGATAACCGGCGCGCAGATCGTCATAGAAGTATTGTTCCATAGGCTCGCTAACGAAAAAGTCTTCGCGCAATTCGCGGCGCAATTTGTAGGTGTCCGAGCGTCGTAGGCTGCCCTGTTTTACGCCGACAATGGTCTCGATATCCGCCAGCCGTCTTACCAGGTCAAAACTCAGCACCGTACCCGAAACCGG
The DNA here is from genome assembly GCA_041635095.1 of Porticoccaceae bacterium. Classification (GTDB taxonomy): domain Bacteria; phylum Pseudomonadota; class Gammaproteobacteria; order Pseudomonadales; family Porticoccaceae; genus JBFJKD01. The sequence continues at coordinate 6,580 of JBFJKD010000070.1, read as the reverse complement.
CGTGCGGTATAGAATCATCGCCATATCGGTGTTGTCCGCGAGGTATTTATAAAACGCAAAAATTTCGTCATCAGTTTTAAGTTGTACCGCCGGGTTCATCACCTCCGCGCTGCGATACCCCATCTTCTCGACAAGCTGCATTTTTTCAAGTGCCTGACGGGCGCTGAAATCGAGAATAATGGTTGAAATATCAATCCGGCCTTTTACCGCGTCGGCGATCACTTCGTGATAATTGAGCCATTCCGACAACGTTAAATTCCAGGCTTCGGCGATAAATCCACCGACCACGATGCCGTCCATGCCCATCTCGACAAACTGCTCAATATTGTCCCGCAGGGCCGGTTCGTCCAGCAGGCCATCTTTGGTGAAAGGGGTTAATGGGGCATCGTAAAAACCGCGCAAATTTTTCTGCGCCCATTGTTTGGCTTCTGCTCGCGTGTATTCCATAATTTTTCTCTACTGTGAACAATGATTATGGGCCGCCCCGTCTGGCTGAGCAGGCCGGGTTATCTGTATCCGATCTGCTCTATTCGGTTGGGGCGGAACCTTACATAAATACCGACAGGTTTTCGTCGAGGACTACGTGCTGATCGAACACAATATGCCGTCGTGCCAGTCGCCAGTTGCCATCGACATTGCGCAGACGGTCGCGCCGCGCCGCAACAAACCACGCTTCCTCATCCTGCCGACGATTGCGATACAGAATAATATTGGAGAACACCGCGAGCTCGTGTTCGTGTTCGGTATATTCTGCTTCTACGTTGGATACGATACGTCGGACGCGGGCGGGTGGATCTTCAATCCAGGCGAGACCGGTCTCGAAGCGTTGAATACGATGTTCAATATCAGTGTAGTCGTCGTTATAGACCGAAGAAGAATTCTCCGGTGTTGGTGTGGGCCGCTTGTCCTTGCGAAAACGGTTCTCCCGTATCGGCAGCCAGTAATGTATATCTTCGGTTAATGTGGCCTGCCAGGGACGAAATTGTTCTTCGTCCAGCAGGCGAGCCTCGCGGAACAAAAACGATTGAATAACATAGTGTAACTCTAGAGGTACCAGAGTGCCTGGTGCTTTTGCGCTCATTTTTCATGCTCCCTGGTACGGCGAGCCATAATTTCTTCCCAGGTATCGCAACTCATCATGGTTTCCCACATGCGTAGAAAGTTACGCTGTGCCGCTTCGTTGTCTCCCGGTTCAGACATCATGCTCGGAAACATTTCCGAATCCAGTCGCTCCGCACCAAGCCCCATTTCGGCGTTCAACGGCTGGTTGCGCGTCACCCATCCTTCTGAGGAGTTGGTGTTGCCCTCCATGTTTTCACCGTCATCGCCTTCCAGAATACCAGCGACCCCAAACGTTTTTTCGTTGGTGTGGCGAATACCGCGTTTAAGTTCTTCCGGCATATCCCGCTCCACAAGCGTCCAGGTCCACACTTCCAGCTCCCTCGGTCCGCGCGGTTGCCAAACTTTCCAGGTATCAATACCCCGTAAAAAAGAGGTGTTGGGGAACATGGAGCCATCCCATATCGCGTTGTAAAGCATCGCCCGTTCGTCGCCGAGGCGTTCTTTCAATACGGGGGTTCGCTGGCGTACCCAGTCTTCCCACATCTCGGCAATATGCCCCTGATGAATATGTGGGAACACCTCATCGTTGCCCGGAGCAGCATTAAAACCGTGACCGTACTTGGTTGCGAACTGAACAGCACCCTGGGGGGTAGCCTGGTTGCCGAGGATGCCCATCAAGGGGCCGCCAATAACTTTGATCGCGGCGGCGTGGGTCCAGCCGGCGTGGTAAAAGTCTCCGACAAAATTTTCCGCAAAAAATTTCCAGTTGGCTTTAATACGCACTTTAGTCGGTGGACCCAATAGCTCAGAGCCACCGGGCACATCCATAAACGTGTCAAAATACCAGGCCATTTCGCCGAGATAGTCGATTAGCGATGGCGCACTGTCATCAAAGGTGCCAAAAATAAAACCGCGATAACTCTCTACGCGCACCTGTTTCAAGTCCACGCTCGAACGATCAAAACTTTTGGGATAAATTTCGTCTTGTAGAGGAATATCCGACACGCGGCCATCTGAGCCGAAAGCCCAGCCGTGATAATTACACACAAAACTCTTGGCGTTACCGGAATCGGCCCGGCAGATAATATTCCCGCGGTGGGAGCAGGCGTTGAGGAAAGCTTTTACCTGACCATCTTCACCGCGAGTGACAATCACGCGATCCTGACCCATAAAGGTGGTGAGAAAATCACCTTTTTCGGGGATCAACGAATCCTGTGCCAAAAACAACCAGGAGCGGGCAAATATCCGCTCGAGTTCCATGTCGTAAACATCCTGATCGTAATAGATACGTCGATCCTGAACACCCCCGTCGGGTCGCACTAGCTTACTGATATTGGGAAGAATACTCATGTTATTACCACCCTGTATTGTTATAAATGTTTATTAGAAGCGTCACCTGGACAGCCTGCAAGGGCCGCAACTGCCACGTTTGACGAAGCTGGCGTCTAAAGCGCGCTGACGGCGGACAGGTTATCTCTGAATCAACGCAAAAGCCAAGTTGTCTGTGTGCTCGCCGGGCTGCGAGTAACGCATTGCAGAATTATTCAGCAATAAAGGCCACTTTTAGATGGGTTTGGCCCTAAGCAAAAAAAGGTCACCTGGCGGTGACCCTTTTTCGGTTTGGCGGAGGGGCAGGGATTCGAACCCTGGGTGCCTTTCGACACGTCGGTTTTCAAGACCGGTGCTTTCAACCGCTCAGCCACCCCTCCGTGAAGCCGCGAATTATACCTTCGCGTGCAAGGTAAACAAGCTATTGAGCGCTGTTAGCACTACTGTTTTGGTTGTCGGCCGGCGTTTTTGACCGGGGGTCGTTGGCCGGGCGGTGAAATTCCACATGAATTTGCGCTACGGGCGACGGTTGATCCGTATGCAATGGTGCGGAAACGGCTGGCGCCGGACGCAACGTCTGGATGGCGATGGCCGTAACTGGCTTAGGCTGGCGACGGGGGTCATTAGACGCGCGGGTAATGGCGTCCGCTGGGCTGCCATCCAACACAACGTTAGTCGATGTGGAGTCCGGTGCTGCCTGGGCCGCCGTTGTATGTTGTTCATCGCGCGCGATTTGTGTGTGAACCGGTATGTCGGTCGGAGCGGCCGCAGTACTTTCGTCTGCAGTACCTTCTTCTGCAGTACTTTCTTCTGCAGAGAGTTCTTCCGCTACCAGCTGTACCGCCGGGGTCGCGACCACGGGAGGAAGAGAGGGCGGCGTGTTGGTTTCTGCAGATGCAGGCGCTAACTCGGATGCGTCGCTTGCTGCCGGGGAGGCTACTGGCGAATTCCAATCGCTATCCGAATACACCTTGGCCGATACTGGCGCCGCGATGTCCTGGGTTTCATCGTAGGGAGGAACATCGCCCTGTTGCGTATCAGCTACGGATGATTCTGGGCTGTCATCTACGGTAATGGTCAGCGCGGGAGTGCCCAGCTTCTCGTCAGTTCCGTCGGACTCGCTGGCGTGGGCAAGTGCATCAGTGGCGGAGGTGTCTTCAACGACGAGCATTTGGTCCGTTGTCGTAGAGTTATCCAGAATACTGGTTTGTTCCCTCTCTAGCGGTGCGACATGCGTAGCGGATTGCGTTACTAGCGATTGATTTGGCGTGCTTTCAGCGACGTCCGCGGGCGATTTTTGCTGTACGGCGTCTTCACTGCTGTTGTTTTCCCGATTGGCCGGCATGGCCTGACGTTCCCTGCGCCGCCGGGGGTTGCGGCGTCCGCCTCCGGAGCGTTGCTGTGGTCGGTTCTGGTCGGCCCCTGCTTCCTGTACCGATTTGTCTGCATCATTGGCCTCTGGGACAGCGGTTGGTACAGCTGCGGTCTTTGCAGCAGAAGTTACAGCATCCTTGTCGTCCGTACTCTCGCCCCGCTGATTGCGATTGCGGGGCTGAGCTTGCCGCGGTTCGCCATTTTCCGAGCTGCGGTTGCGCGGTCTGCGCCGACTGTTATTGCGGTTCCGATTAGTTGGGCGCGGAGCATCTTTGTCGGTTGGCTGCGTTGCGGGCGCCCTTTGCGTTGCGCTGGGTTGCACTTCGGGAGCGCTTGCGCTGCCCAGTAATGCGCTAAGTGCGCGACGGAATAATCCTGGTTTCACGGTGGTGACCGGGATTGCCCTGGTGGCTGGTGTTGGCACCACATTGTTTGATGGCTGAGGAGAGGTGGGCGCTGGGCTACTGGGCGGTGTTCTTTGCACCGCGGGCAGGGGCAGTGGCGCGAGCGGTTCGGGGCGAATCAATTCGCTGTTTCCTTCGCTGACAACGGCTTCGGCGAGGCGATAGCTATACTCGCCTGCGGCACCTTCATCCTGATCGCGAATGCGCGTCACTTCGAAATGGGGCGTCTCCATTTCTGGATTCGGCAGAATTATCACGCGCAGTTTGTTGCGTTTTTCGATGGCCTGAATTTCGGTGCGTTTCTCATTCAACAGGAACGTTGCAACGGGTACCGGAGTAATGGCGTGAATTTCCGCGCTATTTTCTTTTTGTGCCTCCTCTTCCACCAGGCGCAGAATAGACAGTGCAATGGAACGGGTTCCGCGAATTGTGCCCTGACCCATACAACGCGGGCAGATTTTAAAGGTCATTTCTTCCAGGGAAGGGCGTAGACGCTGGCGCGACATTTCCAGCAAACCGAACCGTGAAATACGTCCGACCTGCACCCGGGCACGATCCACTTCCAGGGCGACGCGCATGCGCTCTTCCACCAGACGTTGGTTTTTCGGGGACAGCATGTCGATAAAGTCGATTACCAGCAGCCCACCAATGTCCCGCAGGCGCAACTGGCGCGCTACTTCGTCAGCGGCTTCGAGGTTGGTATTCAGGGCAGTTTCTTCAATGTCGCTGCCCTTGGTAGCCCGCGAGGAGTTGATGTCGATGGAAACCAGTGCTTCGGTTATATCGATAACGATGGAGCCGCCGGAGGGTAGTTTGACCTCGCGCAGGAATGCGGTTTCGATCTGGTTTTCAATCTGATAGCGATTGAACAGGGGGATATTGTCCTGATAGAAGCGCACTCTGCTATGGTAATTCGGCATCACTTGTTGAATAAACGCGGCGGCCAGTTGATAGGCCTCCTGGGTGTCGACGATCACTTCGCCGATGTCCGGGCGCAGGTAATCCCGAATCGCGCGAATAATGACGTTACTTTCCTGGAACAGAAAGTGCGGTGCCTTGGTTTGTTTGGCTTCGTTGGCGATGTTATTCCACAGTTGCATCAGGTAGTCGAGATCCCACTGTAATTCTTCAGTGGTTCGCTCTATCCCGGCTGTGCGCACGATAACGCCGGCCCCGTCGGGGATGGTCAGACCGCGCATGGCGTCCCTCAACTGGTTCCGTTCGTCACCCTCGATCCGGCGCGAGATGCCACCGGCGCGGGGGTTGTTTGGCATTAGCACCATGTAACGTCCAGCGAGGCTGATAAAACTGGTGAGGGCCGCGCCCTTGTTGCCTCGTTCTTCTTTATCTACCTGAACGACAATTTCCTGGCCTTCGGAGATCACGTCCTGAATTCTGACGCGTCCCTTATTCTCTGCGGGGGCTTTTTTGAAGTACTCGCGGGAGATTTCCTTAAGAGGTAAAAAACCGTGTCGGTCGGAGCCAAAATTGACGAAGGCGGCTTCCAGGCTCGGTTCGACCCTGGTGATAACACCCTTGTAGATATTGGCTTTCTTTTGTTCCTTGGTGCGGTTTTCGATATCCAGATCGTAGAGACGTTGGCCGTCGACAAGAGCCACGCGCAGCTCTTCCGGTTGGGAGGCATTAATCAGCATTCTTTTCATTTGTTACTATTCCTGCGTTTTCAATAAGCCGCAGGCAGAGGAAGTTACTGGGACGAGACTTGAGGAGCTGTTACCGCGAATCGCGCAGGACAGGTAACACAAAACGCAGAAGAAAGGTGGATAACCCTCTATGCGTGCTGCCTGTTTCTATCACTGTCCGTAGGTTCATTGTTACTTTGAATTCTTCGTTAAAGTGCAATGTTCTAGGGGTAACCTGTTGTCGACATTTACGGTGAGCGTTCGGGTCATTGGTCCGGTTTCTCGCCAGTGGCAGCCGCACAGCATTTAAGCTCGGCTGCGTCTACAATCAATTCTGCTCTCGGTCTCGTCTGTCAGTTGGCAACTTCCACGCCTCGGCGCGGTTGGTGTTGAGGGGCCTGCAATCCCGCTCCGGGTTTATGCAAACAACCTGTTAAATCAATCATTGGGGGTATCCCCAGTGTTCTGGCATCGAGGCCTGATTTCAACATAACGCAAACTATTTTGCGGTCAGTGCCACTCGACTGGGGGGTAATATACCAACTATTAATAACTCCTTCAATTAAAAGCATTAATTAGTGCGAGCTGTTAAAATGACGACTGTCTCAAACGTAGCAACACGCAACATGCCCCAGGATCCTGCTTTGTTCGGCAATGTCTCCTTTATTCAGGTGTCCGCAGACCAGGCGGGACAGCGCATCGATAACTTTTTGAGCTCACGCCTCAAAGGGGTGCCAAAATCGCGAATTTATCGCTTGCTACGTAAGG
>JBFJKD010000069.1:0-9524 GCA_041635095.1 Porticoccaceae bacterium | reverse complement strand
ATCAACAACGCTTTTACCTGCGCGCTTCCTGGCCAGTGCGCGGCGCGGCAGACAAGTCGAGCCGGTTCACGGTGATGTTCGACGACGGGCAGGTAACCGAAGTCACCCGGGCTGGCTGTTGGGGCGCGTGCCACGACGATTTAACGGGTATGCCGAGCGCCGCGAGCACGGACATCCGCAGCAAATACCTGGTCGCCTCCCGCAGTAAGGTGACCCGTCAGGGGGGTGGCGACAATTTTAAATCGCCATCGGACCTGGCCGCCTTGCGCGCCCAGGGTAAATTCCTTGAATACTGGCAGGCGCGAGTCAGTACGGGCACCCCGCCGCAGGTTGTCGATGGCAATATTCTCGAGCAACGTCACGTTAACTCGCAAAGTGCACTCGACGTGCAGGCCAAACAGGAAGGTGGCCACTGGATAGTCGAGTTAAGTCGCCCCCTCGCAATGGACACGCCGGGCCGTAAAACCTTTGCGACCGGCACCACCTACACCTTGGGTTTTGCTGTACACCAGGCCGACGACGCAGGCCGCGCCCATTACGTGTCCTTTGGCTATAGCCTGAAGCTCGCCCCCGGCTCTGCCGATCTGACCGCAACGCGTATCGAATAACCATGAATCCCCGCCAGATATTGACAGGCCACCGCACAGACCACCACCTGTTTAACCGTCGGACGTGCTTCCTGAACCCCTGTCGGCACCTGCTTTTGTTGGCGATGCTGACGGTGCAGATCGCCGTTCCTGCCCACGCAGACGAAAGTATGTTCACGCTGGAATCAACCCCGGAGCAAGGTACTGACAAAACCGCCATGCCCGGAGCGGCACCCTGCGCTACCTGCCACAGCGACGAGCACGGTGCTGGGCGCTCTATCCTGCAATCGGTACACGGGGTCGCGGGGGATAGCCGTACACCTTTTGCCGGACAGGCGTGCATCAGCTGCCACGGCCCGAGCTTACGACATCGCTCCACCCCCGCCACTGGCACAACCCGCGCCCAACCAGACGTCACATTCGGCGGCGATGCCACGCCCGCTGCAACCCAGAACACCCAGTGTTTGCAGTGCCACCAACGGGATCTCACGGCCCACTGGCGCGGTAGTATTCACGAAGCCCAGAACCTGTCCTGCACCAGTTGTCACACTGTGCATACCAGCAAAGACGAGATTCTCGATAAACGCAGCCAGCCCCCGCTGTGCCTCACCTGTCACCAGGAAAAGCGCGCCCAGATGTTGCGCCCATCGAGCCACCCCCTGCAGGACGGGCAAATGTCCTGTACCGATTGCCACAATCCCCACGGCTCCACCGGACCGCAACAGCTGATCAAAGGAACGGTTAACGAAACCTGCTATACCTGCCACGCGGAAAAACGCGGGCCGTTCCTGTGGGAACATGCGCCAGTGCGCGAGGATTGCACGATCTGTCACCAGCCCCACGGCTCGGTGCATCAGGCGATGCTGAAAAATCGCGCGCCCTGGCTGTGTCAGCAGTGCCATCTGGCGCAATTCCATCCCAGTACCGCCTATAGCGGCACGGGGCTGCCCAATCAGAGCTCCCCCGCGCAGCAGATGCTGGGCAAAAATTGCCTGAACTGCCACTCGGCCGTACACGGCTCGAACCATCCCGCTGGCGCGCGTAAAACCCGGTAGAGGTGATGATGAACAGGTCCCATACCCAGACGCCGCCCAACAGACACAGAAATTTAAATCGTTGCCGCCATATAACCGCGCTGATTGCCTGTCTTGGCATCGTATCGGTAACCATGGCTGAGCAGGACGTATTCAGTCTCGACGATGAGACCCCGACCACGTCCGCAACAGAAGCGGCCACCCCAACTGCCGAGCGGGCCGAGCTGCATCGGCAGATCGAGCTGGGTATCGGTTACGTCAGCCGCGAAACGGCACGCTTCGGCGTTCACAACGGCCTCGACGAGCAGGGCCCGGTGGGCGTTGCCAGCTTTGAGTTGCAGGCGGTTGAAGCGGCCGGCCGACACGCGGGCTACTGGCTATTGAGCGGGCGGGACCTGGGGACGGATGCCCGTTCCGTCGCATTGCAACAGGGCCGTCAGGGCACCTACCAGATCAGTCTGGACTACAACGAAACACCCACTGTGCGCAGTCATTCGAGCCGCACACCCTTCACCAATCCGGGCAGCGATTATCTCGCCCTGCCGGATGGCTGGGTAGCAGCGACCAGCACCGCTGGTATGACCCAGTTACTGCCGAGTCTGCGCGACGCGGATCTGGAAGTTAAGCGCAAACGTTTAACCCTTGGCTATGAACAGGTGCTGCCCGCCCACTGGCAACTGCGCAGCAGTTATCGCAACGAAACCAAAGATGGTATGAGTTCCCTGGGCGCCGTGATCGGCAACAGTGGCGGCAATCCGCGGGCGGTACTGCTACCGCAGCCCATCGACTACCACACCCAGCAGTTTGACGCGGCCCTGAGTTACGCCGCAGACGGCAAACATTTTGAAATCGCCTATTACCTGTCGGCCTTCGATCAGGGCGAGCGCGCTCTGACCTGGCAAAACCCCTATGCGGCCATCAGCGGCTGGGGCAGCGACTCTGCGGCGGCCGACGCCACCGAGGCCAGTGTCGGTTTTCCCGACGGCACCGGGCGTATCGCTCAGCCACCGGATAACCAGTTCCATCAATTCAGCGTACTCGGCGGCTACCAGTTAGGCGCGCATTCACAAATCAACGCCGATCTGGCAATCGGCCGTATGACCCAGGACGAAACGTTTTTACCCTACACCGTAAACCCGACACTGGCTGCCAGTATCACCGTCCCCCTGCCCCGCGACTCCCTCGATGGACGTATCGACACTACGTTGTTCAACCTGCGCTTTAGCTCGCGACCGACACCGCGCTTTAACTGGCGCGCAGCCTGGCGCTACGATAACCGGGATAACAAAACCCCACGGGACGAGTACTTCTTTATCGCTGGCGATTCCATCACCCAGACTGACGCGGGCAGCGCCAGCAGTACCCTGAGTCGCTATCGTCGCAACGAACCGTACAGTTATCGCGAGCAAAAATTCAGCGCGGATGCCAGCTACCGGGTGGCGCGACGTACCGATCTGAGCGCTGGCGTGGAACGACGGGATACGGACCGGGATTATTCCGAACGGCAGGAAGCCGTCGAGGACACAGTTAAATTTGGTATCAAAAGTGGTGTCGGAGAACGCCTCACCGGAGGGTTAAACCTGACTCGCAGCGAGCGCCGCGGCTCCACCTACCGCGGCGAGGAGCCATTTCTATCCAGTTATCGCCCTGAATACACGAGCGATCCCGAGACCTTGGGCTGGGAGAATCACCCCGATTTACGCAAGTATTATATGGCGGACCGCATACGTACCAGGGCTGCACTGTCGGTCAACTATCTGTGGGCAGAAGCCTGGACGGCCAGCCTCGGCGCCAATTATCTGCTCGACGACTACCACCACTCGGACATGGGTCTCACCGCAAGTAAAATGGTCGGCTACACCCTCGATATTTCGTACACTCCAGACGGCGAGAACATGCTTTATGGGTTTTTCAGCCACGACCGTATGGATTCCGAGCAGGACGGGCGCTCTTTTCGCGGATTTGCCAAGGCCGCTGATTCGGTAAATCCAGCGCGGGACTGGTTTGCCGACCTGCGCGACGAGACGGATACCATTGGCGTCGGATTCAAGCGAGAGATCACCGCAACGCTGTCCCTTGGCGCCGATTTTGTGTACGCCAATGCACGCGGTGCAGTGGATGTTACCACCGGTAGTGCCCTGTCCTCCGCCCCTCTGCCGGATACCTTGGTGCGACTGCAATCTCTGGAGTGGTACGGAGATTACCGCGTGCGCCCCGGCACCACCCTGAAAGCCCGCTATCGGATTGAGAAGTACCAGTCGCGTGACTGGGCCGTTGATAACGTTGCCCCCAACACGCTGGCCAACGTTATCACCCTGGGGGAGGACAGCCCCGATTACACCGTACACATAATTCTGTTGTCGGTAGTCACTGAATTTTAAGTTGCGCGTCAGCTCAATCGAGACCAGCTTTTTTCAGGCCGCTGACAAACAAATCCCAGTCCGCGTCTTCTCGATACGGCCAGCGGCGACCGCCTGAACAAATTGGCCACTTCTTTTATAGTGCTCCGTCGCGTCCACCTTGTTAGGCAAATCAATTCCCTGGCGGGCGTCTCCCGCAAAGATATCGACACAACCAAGGCCGCACTGTGCAAAATGATAAAACGGGTTGACCTGTAGACCGCGCGCGTAACTGCGGCGCGCGCCCTGATAATCCCTCTGGCAACACGACCAATACTGGCCCAGCATGGCGCGGGCGAAAAGATCAGGCGGCGCTGTCCTGTAGATGATCAGTCCGGTCGAGAAATTTTATTTCACCACTGGCTACCGATATTTCCGTGACAGAGGTGTTGTTGACTCGATATTTATGCCAGCGGGAGGTATCCCGATCGATCCAGTGGGACAACGCAAAGGCAATCGCCAGCCCGTGGGCAACAATCACGATATTCTGCCCGGCGTGACGAGCGCAAAACTCCTCCACCGCGCCCACAAAGCGCGTGGTAACTTCGTGCCGCGTTTCGCCGCCCGGTGCGCGATGGTGCTCGTCATTGATCATGCGCCGCACAAAACCATCTTCCCCATCCAGCTCGTCAAAGCGTTTGCCTTCGAGCTCGCCCACACCAAATTCTCTTAACCGCTGATCGAGACTGACACTGTGTCCGCGCAGCTCCGCTATGCGCTGCGCGGTGTGTTTGGCGCGCTGTAACGGACTGGCGTAGATGGCGTGAATATCCGGGAGATAGTTGTGAAAATACTCGCCCAGCCTGGCGGCCTGATGGTGACCCAGCTCCGTCAGGGGCGTGTCCGTATGGCCGTGCCACACCTGATCGATATTGGCGGACGTTTGCCCGTGGCGCACCAACAAAAGCCTGCCTTCAGTCTGCATTCACTACTCCAGCTCACCGTATAAAGTGCTAATTGTAACCAAATTTCGCGAGGCTCTATTGTCCGCGATGCTTTATTGTCGAAGAAGCGACCCGGCGCTTCACAGTGCGCATATTATCCGCACCCTTAAACCCTGCCGGTCGCACTTCAGGAGCTACAGGACAGCATGGAACACCCGGCCCGCGAGCGGGCCCAGTCGGGCCGTTTCTGGGCAAACAATTCCTTACCGGGTTGCTCGTCGTAGGGATGACGCAGCACATCCAGTAGTTCGATAACCAGGGAGTTATCCCCCTGCTCCGCCTTATCGATGGCCAGTTGTGCCAGATAATTTCGCAGCACGTATTTTGGGTTGACTGCATACATTGCACTAACGCGCTCGGATTGCCCGCGACCGTCCTGCCTGACTCTGTGGCGATAGTTTTGCAGCCAGGAGCCGAGGCGTTGACGATAATCGGCACTCAACTGACTGGGCACATAGTAGGCCTCCAATAATGGCTGCATCACCAAATCGACATCTTCTTGCGCACCATGGTCGTCGCTATCACCCACGTCGATAGCGGCCAACTGGCGGAAAAAAATGGTCATATCCGTTTCCACCAGTTGCAAAATTTCCAGTAGCTCGTCAATCAGTACTGCGTCACCGTCCGGTTCGAAGGCGCGCAAACCCAGTTTTTGCGCCATCATTTCCCGCCAACCCCGCGTATAGGACGCCAGGTAACCGTTAAGGCCATTTTGCAGGGGTTCTGCGTCTTCGATTAACGGATAAATGGCATTGGCTAACTGTACGAGATTCCATTGCGCGATATAGGGTTGTTGACCAAAGGCGTAGCGCCGACCCGCCGCATCGGTGGTATTGGGCGTCCACCCAGGATCGTAATCCTCCAGCCAGTCGTAGGGCCCGTAATCGATGGTCAGGCCGAGAATGGACATATTGTCCGTATTCATCACTCCATGGACGAATCCCACCCGCATCCAGTCGACCACCATACCCGCCGTGCGTTGGCAAACCTCGCTAAACCAGGCCGCGTAAGTATCCGGGGATGGCGCTCCCAGGTGCGGAAAATCCGTGCGCATGGTGTAGTTGACTAGCTGGCGCAACAGCGCCTCATCCTTGCGGGCGGAAAATAGTTCAAAACTGCCAAAGCGAGTAAACGAAGGCGCTACCCGGCATACGATGGCACCCGGCTCGGGCCGGGGATGGCCGTCGTAAAACATATCGCGCACTACCTCCTCGCCGGTGGTCACCAGGCTCAAAGCGCGCGTCGTTGGCACGCCCAAATAGTGCATCGCTTCGCTGCACAGAAATTCGCGTACCGATGAGCGCAACACCGCGAGACCATCGGCGCGCCGCGAGTATGGGGTTAGTCCAGCCCCTTTAAGCTGTAATATCTGGCGTGCGCCGCCAGGGGTAATGACTTCGCCCAGATTAATTGCTCGACCATCGCCGAGCTGACCTGCCCAATTACCAAACTGATGTCCACCGTAACAAAGAGCGTAAGGGTCCATGCCCGGAAGCAATTTGTTACCGGAAAAAACCTGAGCAAACTCCGCCGACTCACAACTCTCCCCGTCTAGTCCAAGCAATTGTGCGACGTCTCTGGAGCAGGCGACTAATTGCGGATTGGAAACACGTGCGGGCGTAACCCGGGAGTACGCCGCACCCAGCACCTGACGACACTGATTGTCGGATTGCGGATCGGCCGGCAGTTCGCGGGTAAACTGGTTATCAAATGTTAGCTGGATCGACATGGTAAGGGTAGCCTGGCGTACGCCGCGCTAGAATGCGCGGTTGCGTGATAAGTGCGTCGATAATACTACACTGGCCGTGAGCGGGTCGAACCGGGCCATTCGTGTCAAAGAATTCCCTTGTGCCCGATGTGCTTTATGGTCTACAAGAAGCCTGTTAATTCGTTTGAGCAAATAACGTCAACTTATTGACAATCTAAAGCGCTTAGCGGGCGGGAGCTATCAGTCTTCGAAATTTCATGTTATTAGCTCTCCTCACAGCTCGCGAACTATATTACGATAGGTTTAGATGCTATTACGATAGGTTTAGACGCCGAGAAATATCTACAGAAGCGTCGCAAAAGGACGACAGAGTACGTATCGATTAAGGAGCAAAATCGTATGATCGTGATAGCGGTATTATTCACTTCACTTATCCTGCAAATAATTGCAGTATTTGCGACGTTACGCCTGATGAAAACGGTCGGCGGTCGCGCTATCTGGATCGCCCTGTCCTCCGCAATGCTACTGATGTCCGTGCGACGCGCGATCAGTTTATCCCATGCCATCAATCAGTATCCGAACCCGCGCACTTCTTTAGATGCCGAGCTGGTAGCTTTGCTAATCTCGATTCTTGTGCTGGCAACTATATTTCTGTTTAAACCCCTTATTGAGCGTATCCGCCAGGCCGATCAAAAACTTGACGAGCAACTGCATCGCAACCGCTTGATCCTGCAAACCAGCCCTGAAGGGTTTCTGACATGCGACATGCACGGCAACATACAGGAGGTCAACCATACGTTCTCCACAATGGCCGGCTACCAATCCAATGACATTCTCCATCGAAATATCTACGACATATTAATTATCGATACGCCAATGGAAACCGAAAGCTGGCTTGAACGGTTTCCTCAGGAAGGCGTATGGAGAATGGAGGGAAAAATTTTACTACGCCACAACAAATCGCTGGATATCGCGATTACCGCAAAGCACGCAGACTTTGCTGGCGATAAATTTGTTTATATTTTTGTGCGCGATATTTCTGCGCGCAATAAAGCTAAAACTGATCTTGCGCTACAAAAGGAGCGCGCTCAGGTCACCCTGGAATCAATCGGCGACGGCGTTATCACCACGGATGCCAAAGGCAATATTTTGTACATGAATCCGGTTGCCGAATCATTAATCTATTCCACGCCAGAAAATGCCTGCGGAAAAACTTTTACCGACGTGGTCAAACTGGTTGCGGAAAGTCGGCCGAATGAAATTATTGATCCGACTGAAATTTGTATAAGGAACAATCGCCATTATACTTTTTCGGACCATATATTGCTGGCCGCTGGCGGAGACGGCGCCCATTTCGTCAAAGTCGTTGTTGCACCTCTCCATGATGAACAAAAACTGGCCATTGGCTCGGTCACGGTTATCCACAATGTGAGCGAACTGAAGTACCTGTCGAATAACCTGTCTTATCAGGCTACCCACGACGCCCTGACTGGCTTATATAATCGGCGGCAATTTGAAAACCGCCTCGAAGCCGCGCTAGCGTCTGCCGCCAATAACGCGCACGAGCACGCCATGTGTTACATGGATCTCGATCAATTCAAAATTATCAACGATAGCTGTGGACATATTGCTGGCGACGAACTACTCAAACAACTTGCGATCAGGCTGCAGGGTGCAGTGCGGGAGACCGATACACTCGCCCGCCTGGGTGGAGATGAATTTGGTATTTTACTGGAATCCTGTCACCTTGAGCATGCTCGACGAGTTGTCGATAATGTTTTTGATACGGTCGAAAAATTCCGCTTTCACTGGCATGAACGAATTTTTGAAATCGGCCTCAGTATCGGTCTGGTGCCGATTACCAAAAATAGTGGCAATTTAACCGATATTCTCAGCGCCGCCGACTCCGCCTGTTATATCGCCAAAGAAAAAGGCAGAAATCGCGTGCATGTAGCCGTGGAAAACGATAATGACCTGCGCCAACGCAAAAGCCAGATGGAGCAGTTACAGAAACTTAAGTACGCGCTTAACGAAGATCGTTTCGAGCTGCATGGGCAATCCGTTAAGCCGCTGGGTGCAAACACCTACCCATGGCATACGGAAATATTATTACGCATGATCGGAGCGGACGGGAAATTGATTCTCCCTGACGAATTTTTACCCGTGGCGGAACGCTACAACATGATGCCAGCCATCGACCAGTGGGTAGTCACGAATGTTTTCCGTTGGCTCGAACTAAACCCCATTGGGGCGCTAGATCACCAGGACGTGCTTGCGATTAACCTTTCCGGACAATCCCTGGGTGAAAAACGCTTTCTGGATTTTGTTCTTAGTCAATTAGACAAGCACTCCGTTAGCGGTGATCGCATTTGCTTTGAAATTACCGAAACCGCTGTAATTAGTAATATTACTTACGCCGGAAATTTTATCGACACCCTGAAGGCTAAAGGCTGCAAATTCTCCCTGGACGACTTTGGTAGCGGACTGAGCTCTTTTAAATACCTTAAGGATCTAAACGTTGATTTTCTAAAAATCGACGGCAGTTTTATTCGCTCCATGGCCAGCGACGAGAAGACCTACGACATGGTTGTCTCTATTAACGAGATCGGTCATATAATGGGCCTGAAAACTATTGCAGAGCACGTGGAAAATGCCGAACTTCAGGCATTACTGGAAACGGTTGGCGTCGATTTTATTCAGGGCTATATAGTCGACAAACCCTACCCCATCGGCAAGCGTCGATCATCGAAAAATAATATCATCGCCTATAACACAAAAAAACGTACGTAGATTATGCGAGCCATCGGGATATAGGGACAATTTATCGCCGTGGACTACCCATAGGAAAAATT
>JBFJKD010000068.1:0-9707 GCA_041635095.1 Porticoccaceae bacterium | reverse complement strand
TGTCCAGTGTCGCCGTCATGGATAAATCCAGCAGGACACTGGCCAGCATTTTATCCTTGTCGTTGAGGCTAACGCTGCCAACCCCGCCGATCAAATCCGCGCGATTTTCTCGTTCAGCCAGATAGCGCGCCGTTTCGCTGGTCGCGCCACGGCGCGACAGCGCGTACACCGAAGCGCCCCGCGCAGCCGGGTTTTTGAACGCGTCGGCGTGCACCGAAATCATCATATCGGCCCTTTTTTCCCGCGCGATAGCGGCGCGTCGGTTCAACGGAATATAGTAATCTCCGGTGCGCACCAACACTGCAGAGTAGCCAGGTTCCCGATCCAGGCGTCGCTTCAGCGCGCGACTGATGTCGAGCACGACCTTTTTTTCGTACACCCGATTAGGGCCGATGGCACCGGGATCATCACCGCCGTGACCCGCATCAATGGCAATCACAATGGCGCGCTGTTTATCGTTATCCGGCACCACGTTCTGCACGGTTTTTTCGGTGGCCTGCTGACCGTCAAACAGATCCACCACCAACCGGTCGCCATACTGTTCATTGCGCTTTAACAGAAAACTGCGCGGCTTCACGCTGGTGCGCAAATCGAGCACGATGCGCAACCCGGACGGTTCGCGGGTGGCGCTGCGCACGGCACTTAAAGGGGTTGGCGCCAGATCGAGCACAGGTAAATCACGCGGCAACGTGGCATTGGCGATATCGATCACCAGCCGCTCAGGGTTTTGCAGGGAAAATAATTTGTGTTCGACACCCTCGCTAAGATCAAAAACCAGCCGCGTATGGTCGGGCGCACGCCACAACCGCACACCCTCAATCGTGGCTGCGACCAACGAGAAGGGGGCCGTGAGCATCAGGCCAAAGCAAAATGCAGTCGCCACAAATCTGCTTCCCGTTGTGCCCCTCGGCAATATTCGTCCTCGGTTGTGTTGACAAACGTCGGCGCTCTTTAGCGCCCGATTTTAATTAATTTCGTCCAGCCCGCCAGGCGTTGCTACCGCAGTGAGTGTGGCAATCGCCGCGCCGCCTTGCGCTGACACCGGCACCAGAGTGGCGGTGCGCCCGGTACCCGTAACCTCGAGAAGAATCCGTATATCCGGTGTCGGCAACATACCTGCACCCCGTTCCGGCCATTCTATCAGGCAGACTGCTTGTTCATCAAAGTAATCGCGTATACCGATAAACTCCAGCTCTTCGGGATCGCCGAGGCGGTACAGGTCGAAATGATACAAATTTCCGTGGGCCAGAATATACGGCTCCACCAATGTGTAGGTAGGACTTTTAACCGGTCCGACATGACCCAGAGCACGCAGCACGCCGCGACAGAACGTGGTTTTTCCAGCGCCCAAAGTGCCCTCCAGAAAAATCACGGCATTTTTAATGACCGCGCCGAGGCGCGCACCACAATCGACGGTAGCCTGTTCATCGGCCAGAATTACCGTTAGCGACTGCATAGCAACTCGCGTTGCGTACTCATCCGTTCACCAGGCGTCGTAAATGCGGCATCAGATCGGTCGCCAACAGACCGCGCTCACCGCCCACCGCCGCCGCCCGGTCAGCTGCGGCCCCGTGTACACAGGCACCGAGCCTGGCCGCGTCCGCCGGCGTCAACCCCTGCGCCATAAGACCACCAATCATACCGCTCAATACATCGCCCATACCACCGCTGGCCATACCCGGATTGCCCTGTGTACAAATTGCGAACAAAGGCTGCGCACCTGAGTTCTCGCCATCGTACAGCAGCGTTCCCGCACCCTTCAGCAACACCGTACCGGGATACCGTTGCCACAGGTTTTGCGCGGCGGCAAACCGATCCTGTTGCACCTGTGCCGTGGTGACGCCGAGGAGCCGCGCTGCCTCGCCCGGATGGGGCGTAAGGACCCAACTGCGCGCATCTACACCGCCGCACCCGATGCGGCCGACGGCGAGAATATTTAACGCGTCCGCGGCCACCACCATGGGCAAGCCACTGTTGAGCGCCTGCTGCAACATCTGTTCCGACCAGGGGGAGCGCCCCAGCCCAGGACCTATCACCAGATGGGTGGGCCCCGACAGCAGCGGTTCCAGCTCCTGACCGGAAGCGACGCCGTTAACCATCAGCTCAGGGCGTCGCGCCAACAACGCCGGTACGTGCTGGGCCCGTGTGGCAACGCTAACCAGACCAGCACCGACCCGCAGCGCCGCCTCGGCTGCCATGGCGACAGCGCCGCCGTAGCCATTATCCCCGCCGATAACCAGCACATGGCCGAAGTGCCCCTTGTGAGCATCCCTCTGCCGCGGTTGCAATGAACGACACACCACCGACAACTCAAGGCGCACCGCACTTGCGTGCGCAGCGTCTTAGACAGCATCTGGCACTCCCAGATCGGAATATACAATATCGCCGCAAACTGCCGGACCGCGGCCGGTATACAGACCGCGCTTTAAGCCGATAAAACTCGCGGTAACCTGCGCACGCACGGCTACCCCCAGTTCGCAGCCCGTATCGCTACACAGGCCAGACGGAATATCCAGCGCCAGTGTGGGCAGGCCGCTCCTGTTAATCGCTTGAATCGCCACACGGGTTGCCTCGCGTACTTCTCCGGCGACACCAATGCCGAGCAGAGCATCCACCAGCACGCCGTCGGCAAATCCTGTGTTGTCGCCAAACGGCGTCATCGCCACACCCTGAGCCTCAGCAAAGGCCCGCGCGCGCTGTCCATCCGCCGTCAACTTTTCCAGCGCTCCCAAGCTCACAACCCGTACCGGTAATCCGCGCTGGGCCGCCGCCCCAGCGACAATATATCCATCGCCGCCGTTGTTGCCGCTGCCGCAAATAACCGTAATCAACGTGGGTTGTGGCCAGCGCGCCAACAGCGTGTCCAGTGCAAATAGCCCGGCCCGCTTCATCAGCGTTATGCCCGGAATATTGTGCGCTTCTATCGCGCAGCGATCTAACGCACGTATCTGATCTGCGGTATATAGCCTGTCAGGGAATGTCGCCATTAATTTTCCACCGTGCGCCTGATTTCTGGCAGAATTATACGGCAACCGAAGACGACTACCATGCCTGCCTACAGCACATCCACCGCGCCAACGGACTACACTAAACTCGCCGACGACATTAAACGTATGGCGCGGGAGCAGGGCTTTCAACAGGCCGGCATAGCCGATCTCGACCTCAGTCTCGCCGGTGAGCGCCTGCGCATCTGGCTGGCGCGAGGCCTGCACGGCAGTATGGACTGGATGGCTGCCCACGGCGCCAAACGCTGGAGTCCCGATTTGCTACTACCCGGCACCGTGCGCGTCATCAGCGTACGCATGGACTACCTGGCCCCGGAATCGAAACTGGTTGCGCGCCTGCGCGAGCGGGACAAAGCCTATATTTCCCGCTACGCGGTGGGTCGGGACTACCACAAACTGGTGCGTAAACGCCTGGCATCGCTCGCCAAAAAAATAGACAACCTGTATCCCGGCACGGTTATCCAACGCCCATTTGTGGACAGCGCGCCAGTGATGGAAAAACCCCTCGCGGAAAAAGCTGGCCTGGGCTGGATAGGCAAAAACACCTTGTTATTAAACGCCCGAGCCGGATCCTGGTTTTTCCTCGGTGAGCTCTTCACTAGTCTGCCGCTACCGGTGGATACATCCCCCGCAGAAAATAGCTGTGGCAAGTGCCGCGCCTGTCTCAAGGTGTGTCCCACCAACGCGTTTCCGGAACCCTATGTACTGGACGCCAGAAAATGTATTTCTTATTTGACCATCGAAAACAAGGACAGTATTCCTCTGGAATTCCGCGCAGCCATTGGCAACCGGGTCTTCGGTTGCGACGATTGCCAGACAATCTGTCCATGGAATCGCTACGCCAGACCCAGTACCGAACCCGATTTTCGCCCGCGCCACCAGCTCGACGACAGCCAGCTGACCGACCTGTTTCTGTGGACGGAACAGGAGTTTCTCGACAATACCGCGGGCTCACCCATTCGCCGCATCGGCTATCTGCGCTGGCTACGCAATCTGGCCGTGGGGCTGGGCAATGCACCTCACTCTGATCGGGTTATCGCGGCGTTGGTAACGCGCGCCCAGCACCCCTCCACAATGGTGCGCGAACACGTTCAGTGGGCACTCGCCCAACACGGCCACAGCAGCGCTGCGACAGTTGCTTAAGCGGCACAAACTCGGTATAGTCCGCGTCCTCAAAATCGTTGGGATTTGACAGGAGCAATGTCAGTTGGCAAACACAGCCCAAGCAAGAAAACGCGCACGCCAAAGTGAAAAGCGGCGTCAACATAACGCCAGCCTGCGGTCCATGGCGCGCACTTATCTGAAAAAAGTAAACGCGGCGATAGCTTCCGGCAATCTTGAAGATGCCAAAGCCGCGTACGGCATGGCCGTGCCGATCCTGGATCGCATTGCGGACAAAGGTATTCTGCACAAAAATAAAGCGGCTCGGCACAAGAGCCGTCTCAACAGCAAGATCAAGGCACTCGCCACGCAATAACTGCGTAACTGCGGAGCCTGTCCGGTGCTCGCTTAAGCGACCTGATCCGACAGTCTGAGCACGCGATAGAGCTGTACAAAAAAACCGACCATGAGGTCGGTTTTTTAATGGACAAGCTAATTTCGCCTCCGGGAGCAGACGGCAATGCGTTTGTTTACAGCAATACCAAGTTTACAACAATACCAGATTGTCTCGGTGAATTAATTCATCGTCGTCTTTATAGCCCAGTATATCTGCAATCCGCGCGCTACCCTGACCCATGATTCTGCGCGCATCTGCCGCGCTGTAGTTGACCAGCCCACGCGCGACCTCCCTGCCATTTTCATCGACACAGCGCACCATTTCGCCCCGCGGGAAACTGCCTTCCACCGCGCGCACCCCAACTGGCAGTAAACTCTTACCCTGATCGCGCAACACTTTGACAGCACCGCTGTCCAGCACCAACGTGCCACGCACCTGTAAGCGCCCGGCTAACCATTGTTTGCGCGCCGCGATCGGCTCCTGCCCGGACACCAACAGGGTTCCCAGTTGCTCGCCTGCCGCCACCCGGGTCAGCACGTCGGGTTCGCGCCCACCGACCACAACGGTATTGGCTCCGGAACGTGCGGCCAGACGCGCCGCGCGCAGCTTGGTGATCATTCCGCCGCGACCCAAACCACTACTGCTGCCACCCGCCACCTGATCCAGTGCCACGTCGGCAGCACTGGCTTCGCCAATCAGTTCGGCCTGTGGATTAACACTCGGATTTTCGCGGAAAATCCCTTTTTGATCGGTCAAAATAACCAGCAGATCCGCTTCAATTAAATTCGCCACGAGAGCGGCCAGAGTGTCGTTGTCACCAAAGCGGATTTCATCGGTCACCACCGTGTCATTTTCGTTAACCACGGGTACGACATTGAGACCAACTAACGTCTTTAACGTGCTGCGCGCATTCAGATAGCGCTCGCGGCTGGACAAATCGTCGTGATCCACCAGCACCTGCGCGGTGTGTAAACCGAACTTCTGAAACTGCGACTCGTAGGCCTGCACCAACCCCATCTGGCCGACCGCCGCTGCCGCCTGCAGTTTGTGGATCAGCGTGGGACGCGAGGTCCAACCCAGCCGGGTCATACCCTCGGCTACCGCGCCAGACGACACCAGTACCAACTCGATACCAGCATCGCGCAGGACCACCATCTGCCGCACCCATTCGCCAATCGCCTCGCGATCGAGACCGCGCCCATTATTGGTCAACAGTGCGCTACCGATTTTAATAACCCAGCGCCGGGATGTCGTGACGCATTCTCTGCTCATATCAGGTATCGAATAGTGGTCGAATAGTTACCGGGTTATTGTACAGTTGGCGCGTAATGACCGCATAACTGTTCAACCTTGACAGGGTCGATCGCGGCTATCAACGGGTGTAAATAACTTCCACCCCACCGTCATCATCCTCGTCATCACCGTGTGCCGAATCAGCGCCGTGCGGAGCGCGCAACATTTCAATACGCTCCCGGGCCTCGGCCTGCATGCGCAACTGCAGCTCCTGCTCAGCTCGTGCGCTATCCGGGTCTTCCTGCTCCTGCACACGCCGCGCATCGAGGTAATTCTGAATAGCGGCGCACAGCGCCTGGGTGCCCGAACCGGACAAGCCGGATATTTGGTGCACCGGGCCGCTCCAACCAAGTTTGGATACCACGTCGGCGCAACGCTGTGCTACTTCCTCGGGGGGCAGCAAATCTATTTTATTGAGCACCAGCCAGCGATCGCGAGCCGCCAGCGTCGGGCTGAAATTCGCCAGCTCTTCCTCAATCACCCGCGCATTATCGGCCGGTTCCGTGCCGTCCACTATCGCCATATCCACCAGATGCAATAGCAGCCGCGTGCGCGTAAGGTGGCGTAGAAAACGCACGCCTAAACCGGCTCCGCTGGAGGCTCCGGCAATCAAACCCGGCACGTCGGCAATCACAAAGCTCTGATAGCGTTGCATTTTGACAACACCAAGATTGGGTACCAGGGTGGTAAACGGATAATCCGCAACTTTGGGTCGCGCCACTGATACCGCACGGATAAATGTAGACTTGCCGGCGTTGGGCAGACCGACCAGGCCCACGTCCGCAAGTACTTTTAACTCAAGGCGCAAATTACGTGCTTCTCCGGGCTGCCCCGGCGTGGTCTGTCGGGGCGCGCGATTGGTGCTGGATTTGTAGCGGGCGTTGCCAAGTCCATGAAAGCCGCCGCGCGCCACCACCAGTTGCTGCCCTGTCGTAGCCAGATCGCCGAGAATTTCCTGAGTGTCTTCATCAATGACAGTGGTACCCACAGGTACCGGCAATATCAGATCGTCACCGCTCTTGCCGCGGCAGTGTCCGCCACCGCCGGACTCGCCGTGCTGAGCGCGAAATACGCGCTGATAGCGATAATCCACGAGGGTATTAAAATTCTCGTCAGCCACCAGCAACACATCGCCGCCATCGCCGCCATCGCCGCCATCGGGCCCACCTTTGGGTATATATTTTTCCCGGCGAAAACCCAGCCGCCCGCCCCCACCGTTTCCGGCCTCGACCCTTATTGGTGCTTCATCGACAAATTTCACACTGGCATCCCGCGCCGCATAGCGCTTGAATAATAACCCAAGACCATAAAAAAAGCCCCGCACGCGGGGCCTTGTTCACACTGCCGCATGCAATCAGGCGGTAACAATATTCACATATTTGCGATTGTCAGGCCCTTTCACCACAAATTTTACTGCGCCATCGACCGTGGCGAACAGCGTGTGATCGCGGCCGATTCCGACATTCACCCCGGGGTGAAAACGGGTGCCGCGCTGCCGCACAATAATACTGCCTGCGCTAACCTGTTCGCCGCCAAAGCGTTTCACACCAAGGCGTTTACTTTCTGAATCGCGCCCATTACGGGTACTACCACCGGCCTTCTTGTGCGCCATGACCTGCCTCTCCTGTGTTCGTGTATTTCACTTAACTAATTACTTAACTACTTAACTTTAACTATTTAACCGTAGGTACCAAACCGCAGATACCCTGATGATCTTGGTACTCTAGCTAAGTACCTAAGTACGAAATCTATCGTACGAAAAAATGGCTCTCAGCTTGCCTGAATATCAAGAATCCTGACTTCGGTATACCACTGGCGGTGGCCCATTTGCTTGCGGTGATGCTTGCGCCGACGGAACTTGATAATGCTGATCTTTTTGTCGCGACCGTGACTAACCACTTCAGCAGTCACCTTGCCACCAATCACGTATGGCGCGCCCAGAGTGATGTTGTCGCCATCGCCAACCATCAGCACTTTGTCGAATGCGATGGATTCGCCGGTAGCGATCTCAAGCTTTTCCAGATTAAGGGTTTCCCCCGGCACCACTCGATGTTGCTTACCGCCACTCTCAATAACCGCGTACATGTTGTGCTCCAATTACTCGCGCTGCTACCAATCCCTCGCCTAACGCGAAGACCGGTTTCGGAAGGGCGGCAATTCTAAGGCAAAGCCGCCCGCGCCGCAAGCGTCTGACGACGGTAACGCCACCGTATATCGCCGGCTTCAAAAACGCCCACCACTGCCTTGACACCCCCTTGCCACCCGCCTAGGATGCCAGCGCTATTCCACCCGGGATCCCGCTGCAATGCTCACGTTTCACGAGGTCGTCAAAGAAGATTTTGACGCCGTCAATCAGCTTATTCTCAAGGAACTGCACTCCAATGTTCCCCTTATTGAGGATATTGGTCAGCACATTGTCAACGCGGGCGGAAAACGTTTGCGCCCCGTGGTTGCACTGCTTGCAGCGCGCAGCTGCGGCTATTCCGGCACCAAACACGTTAATCTTGCAGCTGTTATTGAGTTTATTCACACCGCTACCCTGCTGCACGACGACGTTGTGGACACATCGAATTTACGCCGTGGTCTGCACACTGCCAACGCCAAGTGGGGCAATCCGCCGAGCGTACTGGTAGGCGACTTTCTCTACTCGCGGGCTTTTCAAATGATGGTGGCCATGGGGGAAGTGCGGATCATGGACATCCTGGCCGATACCACTAACACCATTTCCGAAGGTGAAGTACAGCAGTTAATAAATATCCGCGATGCAACTATTTCCGAAGCAGATTACATGGCCGTGATCGACAAAAAAACCGCCCGCCTGTTTGCCGGAGCCGCCCTGGCGGGCGCGTCGCTGGCCGATGCACCACCTGCCGCTTGCGACGCGATGCGCCGCTACGGCCACCATCTGGGCATGGCGTTTCAGCTGGTCGATGATGCCCTGGACTATCGAGGCAACAGTGCACAGATGGGTAAAAATATTGGCGACGACCTGGCGGAAGGGAAAGTCACTCTACCGCTAATCTACGCCATGCGCACCGGTTCCGAAGCGCAACGTAAAATCATTCGCACCGCGATTCAGGAAAGTCAGGACGCTTCTCTCGACGCCGTTATAGAAATCCTTCGCGCCACTCGCGCCGACCACTACACCATGAACCAGGCCCGCACCCACAGTAGCCTGGCCAGGCAAAGTATCGCTGATCTCGCTTCCTCCCAGCACCAACGGGCACTACTGGACCTCGCCAGCTTCGCGATTGAGCGCGATTTTTAAATTGTCGCAACCACTGACCGCAATCCGAAATTAGCAGTCATACTACAGCGATACTCGCACCCCGATACCGTTGTCCCAACGCGACCAACAACAGATCAGCCGTAGTGAGCGCAGCATATTGTGATGCGTAAAAATGTAGAAATTCTACATAAAATTAATCGCATACCGCATCAACGCAAACCTTGTTTTTGGGCCAAAGATTCAGGTAGAGTTGCCGCCCCTGCGGTAGGATTGCCCGCCAGGACCCCACCCCCAACCATCTTTTTCAATACGGGAGACTATCTGTGATAGTAGGCATACCACGGGAAACTAAACCCGGCGAGAAGCGGGTTGCCATGTCCCCCGCCAACGTGAAATTCTGGTGTGACAAGGGCACTCAGATCCTGCTGGAGGGCGGCGCCGGTGATAGCGCAGGTTTTCCAGACGCGGACTACGTCGCAGTTGGCGCAAAAATATGCCCGAGTCGCACCGAGATTTTTGCTACGGCAGACATTATTCTGCAGGTTCAGTCATTTGGTGCCAATAATGTCAACGGCGACGATGACCTCGCCCTGTTGCGCAAAGGTCAGGTAGTGGCCGGCATGATGGACCCTCTGGGTTCCCCGCAGGCCGCGCAGAAAATTGCGCCCACCGGGGCGACTGC
>JBFJKD010000067.1:0-9721 GCA_041635095.1 Porticoccaceae bacterium | reverse complement strand
TGGGTGCGAGAAAAACAGGCCATGTCCTTCGAAGAGGCAATTCGCATGCTCACCTCCCGCCCGGCCGAAGTATTTCGCATCGCGGACCGGGGCACGCTGAAGGTAGGCGCCCCGGCCGATGTGCTGGTTATCGACCCGCAAACCGTTCACGCCGGGAAGCTCGAAAGAATCTACGATCAGCCAGCGGGACAGGATCGTCTGATCGTGCAGGCCTCGGGCATCGACGCGGTTGTGGTCAATGGCGTGCTGCTGCGCCAGCATGGTATTGACCAAATAGACATCACCGGTAAATTGCCTGGCAAACTACTGCGCGGTGGTCGCGCCGCATAGGCGCCGTTACAGGCGATTACGCCAACCGATAGTTTGGCCCTCCCCGGCTCGCACAGCGGCCTTACTCCACCACATAACACAGACATTTATCTGCTTGCGGCCGGTCAGGGAATATTACCGAACAGCACAAAAACCTTCCTCCTGCTGCGTAAAGCCCCCTATACTCAGTGGTTATGCGGCGCGTTGCGGAAGTGAGTATGATTTACCGAGCGCGCTGACGTTTTTGATAGCAGTTGCCAGGTAAAAAATTTAGCCTATGCAAGAAACCGAAAATAAACGCAATCACTGGCTCTACCACCCATCCACGCTGTTCCGTGGCGTGGTACTGATCGGCGTCATCGCCACCATCTTTGCAACCTACGTCAAGGGGGGCGCACTCGACCCCGGACCTGCGCTTGGTATGGGTGCCGCCCTTTTATATTTTTTGATTTCGCTGAGCATTCTCAGAATCTTTGCTTACGACGACAATGGCTTCGCCACGGCACTGCGAATTTTTGCGCTCGGCGACGCGTTTTTGATCGGCATTTTTATCGCATTCATTAATTTTAGTTTTTTACCCCTGGTCATGTTTTTTACGGTTATACAATGCGACGCCCTGCGCGCCGGTGGCCGTGAAAAATGGTTCGAACACAATATCGCATTGGCTGCCGGTATCCTCGTCGTGGTAGGGCTGGGCCATCCCACATGGCAAGTCGATCTGCGCCAGCCGGTAAATGTGGTGGGAATGGGCGCATTTATTTTGTATTTTTCCCTGTATGCCCTGCTGACATTCAAGGATACCAACGGTCTCCGGCGCCGGGTGGTCGACCTGGAAAAACTCCAGGTCCAGCTAAAATTGCGAAATTACAAATTATCCAAGTACCTCTCACCTACTCTTCGCCAGGCCATTCAGTCCGGTCGCGACGTTAAACTTGAAACACAGCGCAAGAAATTGGCAGTCTTCTTCTCCGACATTAAAGGATTCAGTGAACTTGCCGAAGAGATGGATGCCGACGCCTTGACCGCGCTGCTTAATCATTATCTGACCGAAATGTCGGACATCGCCCTGCAACACGGCGGCACCATCGATAAATTTATCGGCGATGCCATCATGGTATTTTTTGGCGATCCCACCAGCAAGGGACCAAAGCTGGATAGCGTTGCCTGTGTGAGCATGGCAATTGCCATGAAAAAACGCATGAAAGAATTACAGTTGCGCTGGCTTAACCAGGGTATTCAAAAACCCCTGGAAATACGCATGGGTATTAATGTCGGCTATTGCACCGTGGGGAATTTTGGCACCGAAAACCGTCTCGACTACACCTTGCTGGGCACGGAGGTTAACCTCACCAGCCGCCTCGAATCAGCTGCTGACGCCGGGGAAATACTTATCTCCCATGAAACCTACATGTTGGTCAAAGATGTCATCATGTGTCGCGACAAGGGTGAAATCACTGCCAAGGGCTTCCAACATCCGGTTAAAGTCTACTCGGTGGTTGATTTGCGCAAGAACATGGGCAAGGATCAGAACTATTTTGAACACGCCACCGAGGGATTTTCCATTTATATGGATATGGATAAAATCCGCAATTACGACAAAGAAAAAGTATTACAGGCCCTGGAAAACGCGCACGAACATTTAAAACAGAAAACCATTATGTAACCCATTCGGCGCAAAGGTCGGCTGTTATTGACGCACCTGTCGCGCACCGGAACCGAGCAACCCTGCCGCCAATGTGTAATCGTCTGTCGTGCGTAACGGGTTTATATCAATGCCACCACGGCGCGTATAGCGCGCATATACTGTAAGTTCGTGCGGCTGACAACGGCGTTGAATGTCGAGGAATATCTGCTCGACACAATGTTCGTGAAAACCAGCGTGATTGCGAAACGAGACGATATAACGCAGCAAGCCGGAATGATCAATAGCCTTCCCGCGATAACTGATCTGAATGCTCGCCCAGTCCGGCTGACCAGTTGCCGGGCAGTTGGATTTCAGTAAATCGCTGTATAGCGTTTCCGACTGGACAGTCGCGCCGCACACCGTCAGCAGATCCGCATTGGGCTGGTAATCCATACAGGCCACAGCCAGATTATCGAGACACAGTCCCGAAAAACTACCGCCAGCGCGGCGCTGATAATCCGACAGGGTAAACAACCTGATCTCTACGTCGCCAGCACATGCTGCGCGCAGGTCACGGGCGATGGTCGTTTCTATTTCCGAACTATCCGCAAAACACTGCTGATTAAGGGAATTGAGGTATAACTTCAGGGATTTTGATTCGATCAAAAAGGTGGAATCACAGTCTATGGCAAACTCACCAATGGCCACCTGTGGCTTACCTAGATTGTCCAGCCAGGAAATTTCGTAGGCAGTCCATAGGTCCACGCCGCTAAACGGTAACTTTGCCGAGAGATTTAGAACGTCCCTGCCAGTAGCGCGCGGCAGAGAGCACAGTAGTGATGGATCATAGCGCTGTGGATATTGCGTGACTTTGCCCAGCGGTGTGCGCTCCTCGTGCATGGTCAGGCTCTCAGGCGCTTGCCTTTGGCCAGTAGGTACAGAGAAAACGCAAATAGCGCGACGATAAAGCCGCAAATAATACTGAACGCAAAGCCGATGTGAATATCCGAAACTCCAAGCAGGCCATGGCGAAAGGCATTCACCATGTATAAAACCGGATTGACCATGGATACTTTTTGCCAAAATGGCGGCAACAGGTCAATGGAATAAAAAACCCCACCCAGATAGGTTAATGGCGTCAGTACAAACGTCGGAATAATGGATATATCGTCAAACGACTGGGCAAATACCGCATTAACCAGGCCCGCCAGGGAAAACAGTACGGAAGTTAATACCACCACCGCCACCGTGATGCCCAGATGCTGCACATGCAATTTGGTAAAAAACAGTGACAGCAGGGTCACCGTAAGGCCTACCGCCAAACCGCGCGCCACACCGCCGATAACGAACCCCAGCAAAATAACATAATTGGGTATCGGAGATACCAATAACTCTTCGATGCTACCGGAAAATTTATTGCCGAAAAATGACGACACAACGTTGCCATAGGAGTTGGTAATGACCGACATCATAATCAATCCGGGCACCACAAATTCCATGTAACTAAAACCTGCCATTTGCCCGATACGCGGTCCGATCAACGTACCAAAAATAATGAAGTACAGCACAATGGTTATGGCGGGCGGCAACAAGGTCTGCTGCCATATACGTAAAAAACGGCGCACTTCCTTGGCAACCAGTGTGACAAACGCGATCCACTGCTCCGCGTAACTCATTGCGCGCCTCCAACATCGATGCCGGTGCCCTGCACCATTGAGACAAATAACTCCTCAAGGCGATTGGCTTTATTGCGCATACTGATCACGTGAATTCCCAGCAGATCAAGGGTTGCGAACAGCTCATTAATCGACTGTGATTTTTCCACCACCACCTCGAAACTGTGTTGATCCAGCAGTTTACCGGGGTATCCGGGTATTTCTGGAAAGGCACTGAGTGCCTCACGGGTATCGAGTATGAACACCTCCTTGTTAAGCGTGGTTAGCAGAGCGCGCACGCTGGTATTTTGCACGATTATTCCGCGATCGATAATCGCCACATTACGGCACAAGCTTTCGGCTTCTTCGAGATAGTGTGTGGTTAATATAATCGTAGTACCGCGGGCGTTAATGTCTTTTAGAAACTGCCACATGGAACGACGCAATTCGATATCCACACCCGCCGTGGGTTCGTCGAGAATCAGCAGTTTGGGCTCGTGCACCAGCGCCCGCGCGATCATCAGGCGTCGTTTCATACCACCCGACAGCAGTCGCGCCTGTTGATCCCGCTTGTCCCACAGACCGAGACGACGTAGATATTGTTCGGCGCGCTGCGCGGCCAACTTGCGGGGCAAACCGTAATAGCCGCCCTGGGTCACGACGATGTCGAAGACTTTTTCAAATTGATTAAAGTTGAATTCCTGGGGCACCAGTCCGAGGTCGTGTTTGGCCAGGGAAAAATGGGTGTCGATATTCGTACCAAATATTTCTACGTGCCCAGCGGTTTTGCGCACTAGTGAACACAGTATTCCGATGGTGGTCGACTTGCCGGCGCCATTCGGTCCGAGCAGCGCAAAAAA
Organism: Porticoccaceae bacterium; assembly: GCA_041635095.1. Classification (GTDB taxonomy): domain Bacteria; phylum Pseudomonadota; class Gammaproteobacteria; order Pseudomonadales; family Porticoccaceae; genus JBFJKD01. Next base: position 5,273 of record JBFJKD010000067.1, on the reverse strand, counting down.
ATCCCCCTGCTGCACCTCCAGGGAGATGCCCTTCAGCGCCTCGTGGCCGTTATCGTAGACTTTGCTGAGATGATTAATCCGTAATGCTGGTATACCCATAATACCTACAGTGCCATGCTTCTTGTATGACCGCGACCAAGGCCGTGTCCCATTCGACAGTCTATTATAGCTGGCAGGCAGTGTGTAAAAAAAAGGCGCAAAACTCAGAGAGTTGCGCCTTTTTGATTGGAGCGGGAAACCGGGTTCGAACCGGCGACCTCAACCTTGGCAAGGTTGCGCTCTACCAACTGAGCTATTCCCGCTGAACCCGACCTGAAAATCTGTAACATTTCAGCCCGGTTGAAGTGGCGTCCCGTAGGGGAGTCGAACCCCTGTTACCGCCGTGAAAGGGCGGTGTCCTAGGCCTCTAGACGAACGGGACTGGAACCCTCCGCAAGTCAAGAAATCCTGACAACGAGAGAGGCGCGCATTCTAGGAATACTACCCCACACTGTCAAGCCCGACCTGCCCAGGATTATTCGAACCGGGTGGCAAGCTCTTCCAATACACTGCGCACCCGCGCGCCATTCACGCCCAAATCGCTGACGCCGAGGCGCGATGCCGACCGCATGTCCACCTCGGCCCCATCTCCACGGGGCCGCACACGAATAACTACATCATCCCTGAAGCCGAATAGCGGCGTCGTCGCCACCGCCTCCACCTGCAGGGCATTCGCCTCCCGAGTTGCATCTGCTGCGCCCAACGCCGTTTCACCTGCAGCCGCTTCACCTGAAACAGTCCAGCCACGCTCGACGATTATCTCCTGCACCATGGCGTACACTGCGGCCACTGGCGCAGCAAGCTGTAGCGTCTGGATATCCGGATAGGCTTGCCGCTGTAACACCGCCACCTCCTCGCCAACGTACACCAGGCTATTATCACCGGCGCGACGCCGGGTCTGGGCAAACTGATACAACGGTGGGTTTACGGTATCGGTGGTAATGTCGTGGATGGGCGGCGCACGAAACCCTGCAACGCCGACCCGCGCCACGACAATCGCTACCGGGATCGCACATACCACTAACAGCAGTAACCAGCGGCCAGTATCCCCGCCCCGCGCCATGGTGACAAACACGGCGACGCCCGCCGCCACGACCACCAGAGCACAGCCGACCAGACCGAGCCCGTAGGCACTGAAACTCACCCTGAATGGCAACCATCCAAAGCGAAAGCTCAGCGCGCCGAACAGCAATACCAGTAAGCTAATCCATCCCGTACGATAAATCAGGGTTGCCAGCACGCCGCTACTCCCGCTGTTTCAGGAGATTCAGGGACAAAGAATTAACGCAATAACGCAGACCCGTCGGCTGCGGGCCATCTTCGAACACATGACCCAGATGAGAACCGCAGCGGCTACAGGTAATTTCCACACGGCGCATACCCAGGCTATCGTCCACCTCTTCGCGAATGCTGGTCTCATCGACCGCCGCATAAAAACTCGGCCAGCCACTGCCCGAATCATATTTGGTCGTGGCATCAAACAACGGCGCCGCGCAACAGGCGCAGGTATACACTCCCGGTGATGTTTCATGGTAGTACGCGCCAGTGAACGGCCGCTCGGTGCCTTTGCCGCGGCATACCTGAAACTGTTCGGGTGTCAGTTGCTTGCGCCAGTATTCGTCGTCTTTTTTTTGCGGGTTATCCATTGCATCCTCTTTACCGTAGTCGGTTACTCCACTGTGCCGGCAGACAATAATTTTTCACAGAAGTCGTCTCTCCAGGTAGCCGTTGAACCCGGCATTTGGGCTACAATATCATTTTTACGCGCTCCTGCAGGAATTGGCAAGCTATGCGACACATACAAAAATCGACCAAACTGGACAGCGTCTGTTATGACATTCGCGGTCCGGTTCTGGATCACGCCAATCGCCTCGAAGAGGAAGGGCACCGTATTCTCAAGCTGAATATCGGTAACCCTGCGCCGTTTGGTTTTGAAGCGCCCGACGAAATCATTCAGGATGTCATCCGCAATCTGGTCGCTGCACAGGGCTATAGCCACTCCAAAGGCATTTTCAGCGCGCGCAAAGCGGTCATGCAGCGCTGTCAGATTCAAGGCATTGCCGACGTCGAGATTGAGGATATCATTCTTGGCAACGGCGTCAGCGAACTTATCGTGATGTCGATGCAGGCACTGCTTAACGATGGCGACGAAGTACTGATTCCCTCACCGGATTATCCCCTGTGGACCGCCGCAGTTAACCTGTCCGGCGGTCACCCGGTACACTATCGCTGCGATGAAGGGAACGACTGGCAGCCGGATCTGGACGATATACGCGCAAAAATCACTGACAAAACCCGCGGGATTGTGGTTATCAACCCCAACAACCCCACGGGCGCGGTATACAGCGAAGATACCCTTAAAAAAATTGTCGCGCTCGCCCAGGAGCACGGGTTAGTGATTCTCGCGGATGAAATTTACGACCGTATTTTGTTTGACGACGCCGTCCACGTACCGCTGGGCAGTCTCGCCAGCGACGTGCTGTGCATTACCTTTAATGGGCTTTCCAAAAACTATCGCCTCGCCGGGTTTCGTGCCGGCTGGCTGATTATCAGTGGCGCGAAGCATCTGGCGCGCAACTATATTCAGGGCATTGAAATGCTTGCCTCCATGCGCCTGTGTGCGAATGTGCCGGCCATGTACGCTATTCAGACCGCCCTGGGCGGGTATCAAAGCATCAACGACCTGGTAAAGCCCGGTGGCCGCTTTTACGAGCAGCGCGAACTCGCGTGGAATCTGGTCACTCAGATTCCCGGGGTCAGTTGCGTCAAACCCCAGGGCGCGTTGTACCTGTTCCCCAGGCTGGATCCGGAGATTTACCCCATTCAAAACGACGAACAGCTGATATTGGAGCTATTGCTCCAGGAAAAGCTGTTACTGGTGCAGGGTAGCGCGTTTAACTGGGTCGACGAACAACACTTCCGGATGGTGTTTTTGCCCCGCGTGGACGAACTTGAAGAAGCGATTGGCCGCCTCGGCGAATTTCTACGACGTTTGCGCCAAGGTTAAGTCGAGCGCCGCCACAAACAAATACAGGGGATTAAGGTTATGAATAAGAAAATCAATAAAAATAGCGGTCCTGAGCAAGAGACCCACGGCAACCAACCCGCTGCCGCACACCAGATAACGGATTTTAACGGCGCGGCGCTGCTCGACGAAAACGGCAACGAAATCCCTATTACCGAAAAAATGGTGCAAAAAGCGATTGCGGAGCTACAACAACCCGATGGAAACTGAGCGCCGCACGTCCGTACCTTCATCTACCGCGCCCCACCGACTATTTAGCTTAGCGTTGGTTTTCACCTGTAACCGCGAACCCAACCGCCTCCAGGTCCTTCGCCAACGCTGAATTATCACCTGCGGATAGGCGGTAATAACTGAATTCACGGCGTTGCGCGCCCTGGCGTCGCAACTGATCAAACGCCGTACCAACATCGATATCCGACTGCATCAACGTTGTTAACATACGTTCGTGGTCGCGGCCAATATCCCAGGTCGACAGGACGGTTGCAACCAAATCGAAACACGCCATCGCGGCTACCGAATCCACATCGCTCAGCTCTTGCATGGTGGTAACTTTGCAGTCCTGCCACTGACAAAAGGCATCGCGAATCGCCAGGGTGCCTGCTAACCTGCCCTCGACACTGTAACCGGCAATATGCGGCGTACCCAGCAGGACATTGCGCAGCAGATCAAGATCAATATCGGGTTCGGACTCCCACACATCGAGTATTGCGTCTAATTCAGCACCGCCGATCAGGTGGTCCCGCAGTGCGGCGTTATCAATGACCGCCCCGCGCCCAGCATTAACCAGTACGGTTCCTGGTGCCAGTCTCTCCAGTACCTCGCGATTAATCATGTGCCAGGTGGGATGCGTCCCACTGCGGGTCAACGGGGTGTGCAGACAAATAATCTCAGCATCGAGAATGTCATCGAAATCAACTTGATCGGCAATTCCCGCCCCGTCGAGAAACGGGTCGTATACGCGGCAGGAAACCCCGAGGTGCGTCAGGCAGCGATACAACCGACAACCCACCTGTCCGCAGCCAACAATGCCGACCGTACGTCGGCGCCAATCTGGAACACCGGCACAGAGTGCGGCGATAACGTATTGCACCACCGCATTGGCATTACACCCCGGCGCGTTGGCGAACTCGATACCCCGCGCCGCAAGATACCCCTGATCGACATGATCCGCGCCGCTGGTGGCGCTGCCGACAAATCTCACATCACTGTTTTCCAACAGCGCGGCGTCCACGCGTGTTACCGAACGCACCAGCAGCGCGTCGGCATCACTCAGATCTGAGGGGCAAATTTCTCTGCCCCTCAGGGTCACCACGTCGCCAAAAGTCGAAAATAGTTCGCGCACATTGACCATATCCTCGTCCGCGACGATTTTCATGTTGCTTTTCCCGGCCGCTCATTCAACGGGATTGGCATCCCATTCACTCTGCTAATACGGTGCAACGGGCTAAGCATCATTATCCACAGCCTCGCGATGCAGTTTGGTTACCGTAGCCCGCAAACTATCGAGACCATATTCCTCGCACAGGGCCAGTGCGGGTGGTAACTCAAAACCATTCCAGTACAGGTCCGCCATATCGAGAGTCTCAGGGGCATCCGCCATCAGGGTCGCCAGACGGCGGCTGAGCTGCAGCTGTTGGGCAGAGCGCGATAACTGCCCCGCGATACGGGCGGCGCCTCTGAGGGCCATGGCCGCGACCCGCTCGGGAGCGGCCAGCATTTCATCCAGGGTAGTAAATTCCTGCAATAGCGCTCGGGCTGTTTTGACACCCACCCCCGAAACTCCCGGAATATTGTCCGACGGGTCGCCAACCAGAGCTAAAAAGTCGGGGACCCGCTCCGGCGCAAAACCCCATTCTTGTATGAATTCTTCTCGGGTAAGCGACGCCTTGCGCCCATAGTCCCACAGGCAATCACCCCGACCAAGCAATTGCGCGAGATCCTTGTCACTGCTCACCACCACGGCGTTGTGCCCACGCTTGCGGCCACGCCTGGCATAGGTCGCGATCAGATCGTCTGCTTCGTATTCTGCGCTCGCACAGGTGGCGACGCCCAACGCTTCCGCGACGGCGCGGCAAGCGGCGAGCTGAAACGCCAGTGCTTCATCAGGCAAGGCACGGTTAGCTTTATAGTCGGGATACCAGTGGTGACGAATTCCGGTGCCCAGACTTTCGTCAAAAGCGGCGACGATGTGGGTGGGGCGCTCCCTGGT
>JBFJKD010000066.1:0-9750 GCA_041635095.1 Porticoccaceae bacterium | reverse complement strand
CCTCGGTCATATCCATCATCAAACGGCCACCGCCCTCGAACGCAATCAGGCCAAAATAGGCTGGTGGGTTGTAGTCGAAGGTCAGGCGGTCGGCGGTCCAGGTGGCAACGTTGCCCTGGGTGGCGGCCATGGCATGGTCGACCTGGGTATTGTAGGCACCGCAGTCCGGATTCACGCAGTAGAGGTGCTTGGGCATTTGCACCGTGTTACAAGCGGTACATTTGCCGCCGAGAAAGCGATTGGTCAAACCGCGGTTGCGGTACATGGCGGACAGATACGCCTGCTTATTAACTTCCGACCGCTTGCCCAGTTCCTTTTCCAGCAGGTCGTTAAAGGATTGGAATTTATTGTAGTTCTCTTCGGGTCGACCGGCGCTTAGACAACCGGAAACGCCACGCGCCGGACGTTTGTTGTTGATGGCAGCAGTGGCCTTGAACAGCAGGGCATCGCAGCCCTGACCAAAGCCGGTCAGCAAAATCAGATCGCCCGGCGCAGCCTGTTCGAGACGATGGGCAAGCAGCAACAGCGGGTGAGCAGCCCCGGTGATGCCCACACTTTGTAGCAGGTTATCCGCCAGGGCGTCCGGTTTGATACCCAGTGTTTTTGCTAATTCTGCCGGCACCCGACCCTGATCCGTGGCGAACACCGCGTGGGCGATGTCACTACCCTTGACATGACAATCCGCCAGTAGCTTTTCAACCGCCGCGGGAATAATTTTCATGTACCCTTCATCGCGCACCCAGCGCTCTTCCCAGCCGTAATCAAAATCCTGACCCTCGCCACGGAAGTGGTCGATAAAATCCACCGCTTCGCTGTGCGAACCGATCAGTTCGGCAATCACCGCGTCACTGCCAACCGCGATCGCCGCAGCGCCGTCGCCATACAACATTTCTTCCCGCGATGCACACTTGGTGCGTCGGTGGTCGGACGCCACCAGCACCGCGTCGCCACGACCTGCGGCCGCGATATCCAGCGCAAACAGGAGCCCCGAGGTACCTGCCCGTTGCGACGAAGTGATATCCGCCGTGCGTAAATTAGCGGTATCGAGATTCAGGGCTTCGGCCACGACCACAGAGTTCTGACGGTCGCTGAACGGCAGGGTGGTAGAGGCAAGTAACAGTGCGGCCGGGGATTTCTCGGGGATTTTACCCAAACAGTCGGCAAACGCCTCCGTCGCCATGGTGATCGCGTCCTCGTCCCAGTTGCATACGGCCTTCTCGCCCTTGGCCAGTCCTCTCAGTCCTGCATCGAACCAGGCATTAGCGTCCGCTATCGCCTTTTTCTGCAATCGCATGCGCGGCAAGTACGCGCCGTAAGCTGTAATACCAATCATAGTAGGTTCCTGCTGGTTTCCATGGTTGTGAGGTTTTCCCCTGCGCCAAGCGCCTTAATGAGCGCTAGCAAAGAAGGCAAACGATTAAATAAATCTACTGATAAACAGTTTCATAATTTCCGACGTTCCGCCGTAAATGCGCCGAATGCGGGCGTCAGTATACATACGCGAGATAGGATACTCGCGCATGTAGCCGTAGCCACCAAACAATTGCAGACAGGTATCGACAATTTCACCTTCCCGCTCGGTCGTCCACAGCTTGGCGATGGCGCCCTCCTCGGCGCTCATGGTACCCGCCAGTATCTTTTCCAGACACTGGTCGAGATAGGCCCAACCGACCGCGAGACTGGCGCGCACCTCCGCCAGTTTGAACTGAGTATTCTGAAATGCCATCAACGGTTTGCCAAACGCCTCCCGCTGCTTGACGTAGTCCACGGTGATATCAAACGCGCGCTGGGCTTCCGCCCAGGCCCGAAAAGCGACGGTCAGGCGCTCGCGGGGCAACTCATCCATCAAATAGGCAAAACCGCGACCGGCTTCGCCAATCAGATTACTGGCCGGGACGTGCACATCGGCGAAAAACATCTCCGACGTATCGGCCGCCTTCTGTCCGATTTTGTCCAGATTGCGACCGCGCGCAAATCCGACCCGATCGCTTTCGACAATGATCAGACTCATGCCGTGGGCGCCCTGATCCGGGTCGGTCTTGCACGCCACAATCACGAAATCACAATGCTGGCCGTTGGTGATAAACGTCTTTTGCCCGTTGATAACGTACTCGTCGCCCAGACGCACCGCGCTGGTACGCACTGCTTTTAAATCGCTGCCCGTGCCCGGTTCGGTCATGGCAATCGCCGACACCACTTCGCCACTGACCATGCCGGGCAACCAGTGGAGTTTCAGTTCCTCGCTCCCATGATTGAGAATATAGTACGCTGTGATATCCGACTGCAGGGCAAAGCTGCAACTACCACCACCGATGGCATAGCCGATTTCTTCCGAGACAATCATGTTGTAGCGAAAATCCGCGCCGGGGCCACCATAGGCTTCTGGTATGCCACAGCACAACAGCCCCTTTTCCCCCGCGTCGCGCCAGAACTGCCTTGGTACGATACCCTGATCTTCCCAGGCGTCGATGTTCGGCTCCAGATTCTCACGAAAAAACCGCCGGGCAGTTTGGCGGAAAAGCTCGTGGTCCGCGGAGTACACCGTGCGGCTGGTCATGGTCATCGACAGGTTCTCGTAAATTCACGCCGTTTGCGAGTAGCGAGCGTCGGCAGATAATAGCCAACGTTGGTTCGGTGATAAGTATACCGGAAATGAGCTTGTATTACCCACCGGTAGAATCGCCAAGAGGACACTCACCTGGACAAGCTGTGCGCTCTTTGCGATTGGTGTTCGCCGGTCATGCTGAGCAACTGTCGCTGGAACCGAACCCCGCCGGTTCCAGCAGCGTGTCGACTTATTTGATTTTGTCGGTGAAGTGAGGAAACACCTTTTCCGTCAGCAATTCCAGACTGCGCAACATATTTTCGTTAGAGACCAGACCGTTGTAATTGAACAACCAGAAGTACTGGCAGGGCAAGTCTTTAAACAGCTTTTCCAGCTTACGCTTCACTGTATCGGGACTACCACAAATAACCAGGCCCCGCTCCTCCATGGTGTTAAAATCATTGGGCACGTCGAACGGGCTTTCGCCGGGGTTCGCGACAGCGCCGTTAAAGCCGAACGGCTGGAAGAAGTTGCACCAGATGTAAGAACCACCGTTGCGCGCAATCTCGTAGGCTTTTTCGTCGGTGTCGGCCACAATAACTTCTCGAGTCATACCCATACGATAGGGCTTGCCCGCCTTGTCGGCGGCTTCTTTGGCGGCGCGAATGTGGGACTGCGCTATCTCAGTATTGGTCACAATGGTGATTGGTGTGACGTCGTTTTCCTGAGCCCACACAATAGAGCTTTCCGAGACACTGAAAGGCTGGAACAGGTCGGGAATGCGTTTGTTAAAGGTGGGTGGGGCGATACCAATTTCCGTGAGAATATTGTTTTCATCGACCCCTTGACCGTACTTGCGGGTCACGTCGCCGGTGGCCCAGAAGGTGTTGGCCGGTGGAATTTCCCAGAATTTGCTCTTGTGGGAGAAAGTGTCATTCTTCCACGCTTTCATAATGATCTCGAAGTGATCGTAGTAGATTTCTTTTTTGAGTTTGTCGTACCCCTCGGCACCCAGCTCGTTGGCCTTTGCCATGCCGTCCATCTGCTGCCCTAGCGTGGCCACCCAGCGGGGCTGATAACCCCGGGCAAACCCGGCGAAAGCGCGGCCACCGGACATTTGGTCGAGCATGGCGATATCTTCCGCCAGACGAATCGGGTTGTGGGACGGCAAGACGTTGCCCAACTGGCCTACTTTGAGGTTTTTGGTCTGCATGGCGATATACAGGTCGATCAATATGGGGTTATTGGAAACTTCCTCCCCTTCGATATGAAAGTGGTGCTCCGTGGTGCCGATGCCATAGTAACCATGCTCATCCATAAATTTGGCCTGGTCAGACAGCTCCTTGAGCATGTACTGATACAGATCGGTGCGCTTGCCCGCCATACCCTGTTCAATCTGCTCTTTATTACCCACTACGGGCAAATAAAATCCGCCTACTTCCATCACTTGTCTCCCGACGTTGCTAATCTAAATAACTTACTACCAAAAATTCGCGGCCCGCTATCACCGCTGGTCAAGAACCGGACATCCGCACCAGGCTTGCGCGCATGCAGGTCAGGATGCCTACCCCCAGCGCATCGCGCTTTGACACATAGCATTTTCTGGTATGCACAACATGCGTGACCAGAACGCTATCTGGGAAGAGAGGATTCCCGATCCCGGATCGACAAAATGGGACTAACCGGTCAGCCTGGGGCCGCAGTTTTACCATAAATAACCGGAAAACCAGAATTTTTGGGCATTGCCGCAACCGGATGCTGTTTCAGATTGAAACAGTCTCCTAGCGTCCCTTGAACACTGGATCGCGTTTTTCCAGGGTGGCGTCAATCGCCTCAATATGGTCTTCGGTCAGCTGTAGCATGGCCTGCATACCCGCCGCCATTTCCAGCGCCGCACCGAGGGGCATATCCTGGGAGTCGCGCAGCAGTTTCTTGGCCATGCGTACGCCAATCGGCGGATGGGCGGCAATGCGTTTGGCCATGGCCAAAGCCGCGTCCAGTAATTTGTCCGGTGCAACCACTTCGGAAACCATGCCCCATTTTTCCGCTTTGCTGGCATCGATAAAATCGCAGGTATAGCTCATTTCAGAGGCGCGAGACAGTCCAATCACCCGTGGCAGAAACCAGGCCCCGCCGTCGCCGGGAATCAGCCCGACGCGCATAAAACTCTCGGCAAAAACCGCTTTTTCCGAGGCAATACGCATGTCGCACATCATGGTCAGGTCACAGCCCGCACCAATCGCATAACCATTCACTGCGGCAATGCAGGGCACCGAAATTTGCTGCATGGTGCGGGGTATCTGCTGGATCATATCCAGGTACCAGTTGCGCAGTTCCTGGGCGCTCAGCTTTTTCTCCTGAGTCATGGCGCGAATCTCGCCGAGATGCCCACCGGATGAAAAACTGCTACCAGCACCAGTAATAATCACGCAGCTGACACCGACATCATCGTTGGCGCGATGCAGTTTTTCCACCAGCGATGGCACCAGTTCGTCGGACAGCGCATTGCGACTTTCCGGCTGATTCAGCGTGATAATCGCCACGCGTCCTTGTTGTTCGTACAAAACGGGTTCGCTCATGGTCCTGATCCTTAGTTGCTGTAGATATTAGTTACAGTAGATAATTGATTGCGGTATTCAATTAAGTCGTGGTCACGGTTGGGTGATATAACGCTACACCAATTACGGGTGCGCAAACTTATCCCGGAGTGCTGCCTGTACGCGCAGGATTTCCCGCGCGCGCGCCACTACCGGTGCATCGATCATTTTACCGCGATATTCCGCGGCGCCACGTCCCTGCGCCAGGGCCTCTTCATAAGCCGCCACGAGTCCGGTAGCGTGCTCCACGTCGTCGGCAGACGGCACGAACTCTTCGTTCATAATACTGATCTGACTGGGATGAATGCCCAGCGCCCCGACAAAACCCAGGCTTTTCGCCTGACGAATACGCTGGCGAAACAGTTCCAGATCGGAATAATCCGCAATTGAACCGACAAATCCAAACGGCAACACGCCGGCGCGGCGAGCGGCAAAAACCACCTGCTGATTGGCCCACAACAAGCCTTCGGTGGTCGGCTGCATACCCACTTCGGAGCAGAAATCCTCGGCGCCGAGAAACAGGCCCAGCAGACGATCGGTGGCATGGGCGATAGCGTCGATATTGGCCAGCCCGTCCAGACCTTCGACGAATGCCAGCAGCCTGGTGTGACCAGGCGTTAATCCGCGATCCACCTCAACTTCGGCAACAACTTCCGCGATAAATGTTAAATGGTCGGCACTCATGACTTTCGGTACGGCAATGGTGTGCACGTGCTCGCCAACACTCGCCTCGATATCTCGCACCGCGAGGCGCCACGGGCGATTAATGCGCACCAGCACATCGATGCCATGGCCCGCAATCTGGGCCGCAGCAGCGGGCACAGCAGCCCGAGCCCGTTCCTTTTCCGACAGAATCACGCTGTCCTCAAGGTCCAGAATAATGGCGTCGGCACCCCGCATATGGGCTTTCGCAACAAATTTCCCCACGTTGGCAGGGACGAACAGCGCCGAGCGCCACAACGGTAACACCCTGTTCCGATCAGCGTCCGCGCCCCTCATTGATCCGCTCCGGCACTCGCTTGTCGCAAACCGACCCTGGCCTGCATGGTCATGGCGCCGGTGTGGTCAACCACCCACAGGCTCACACCCTGTTCATCGCGACACCCCTGAACCTGAAACGGGTGCCCGGCAATCAGGGGGCGCAGCGCTCGATAATCGTAACTCTCAATGTCGCCCACACCAGCCGTGCGCGCTTCGGTGCGCACCAGATCGAGCAATAGCGTGGCACTCAGGGGTCCCTGCACCACCAAACCCGCGTAACCTTCCTCGTTAATCGCGTAATCCCGGTCGTAGTGAATACGGTGGCTGTTAAAGGTCAATGCGGAGAACCGGAATAACAACACCGGGTCGGCAAACAATTCCCGATTAAATTGGGCAACTTGCCGTGGCGCGACGGCCGGCGAAGGCGGCGCGCCGGGAGCGGGATCCGCCCGATACACAATGTTCTGATCTTCGCTCACCGCCAGTTGGCCACGAGCGTAAATTTCATGGCGCACGACGACAAACACCAGATCACCGGAGCCACCGACCTTGTGGGTAACGCTGGTTACAGTGCTAATTCTCTTCACGCTATCGCCGATGAGTAGCGGCTGTGCAAACCGCACGTCACCGGACGCCCACATGCGCCGCGGTAACGTAACTGGCGGCAGGAACCCGCCCCGTTGGGGATGGCCATCCGACCCGATACGGGACTGACGCTCCGTGGCCAGAAAATAGAGCCAGTGCCAGGGTGCCGCCAGCTCATCGCCCGTATTGGGAACGGCGTCCCAATCGAGGGTGGCGGCCATGGCCCGTGCCGTACTCAGCGCAATAACATCCTCGCGGGTTTCCTGTTTGCCCACCCACTGTTGCAGGTGTTCGATATCAATTTCGCTCACTGACGCTCTCCGCTGGTTCGTTACTGCTGTCATACCGATATTCTGGCACCCCGATTAAAACGATTTCGGCAAACCTAACTCGTGCGTTGCCACATGGGACAGAATCAGATTGGTGGAAATAGGCGCAATTTGATACAGACGGGTCTCCCGGAATTTGCGCTCGACATCGTACTCCTGCGCGTAGCCAAAACCACCGTGGGTCTGCAGGCAGGTGTCCGCCGCGTGCCAGGCCGCTTCCGAGGCCAGCATTTTGCTCATATTGGCCTGCGCGCCGCAGGGCTTACCCGCATCGAATAATTCGGCGGCATTGTAAACCATCAGCGCGGCGGCCTCGGTTTCCACGTGGGCGCGGGCTATGGGAAACTGCACCCCCTGGTTCTGCCCGATAGGACGGCCGAACACTTCCCGATCCTTCGCATACTGGGTGGCGGTTTCCACGAAGTAGCGCGCGTCGCCAATACACTCCGACGCAATTAAAATACGCTCCGCATTCATGCCGTCCAGAATGTACTTAAAGCCTTTATCTTCCTCGCCAATGCGGTTCGCCGCGGGCACCCGCAAATTGTCGAAGAACAACTCGGTGGTGGAGTGGTTAACCATGGTTTTAATCGGGTTGATGGTCAGGCCATGACCCACCGCGTCGCGCATATCGACCAAAAACACCGCCATGCCATCGGAGGGCTTTTTGCACTCTTCCAGAGGGGTAGTGCGCACCAGTAGCACCATCAGGTCAGAGTGCTCCGTGCGCGAGATAAAAACTTTTTGCCCGTTAATCACATAGTCGTCGCCATCGCGCACCGCACGGGTGCGAATACGGGTGGTGTCCGTGCCGCTGGTGGGCTCGGTCACGCCAAACGCCTGCAGACGCAGGGAGCCGTCGGCAATGGCGGGCAAATATTTTTGTTTTTGCTCCGGGCTGCCGTGTTTCAGCAGCACGCCCATGGTGTACATCTGCGCGTGGCAGGCTCCTCCGTTACAACCGCTGCGCTGAATTTCCTCCAGCACCGCACAGCCGGCGGCAATGGGCAGCCCGCTGCCACCGTACTCTTCGGGAATCAGCACGGACAGGAAGCCAGCATCTGTCAACGCTGTCACAAATTCAGTGGGATAGGTGCGGGTGTCATCCAGCTTGCGCCAGTATTCACCAGGGTACTGGCTGCACAATTTCGCGACGGCCTCGCGGATTTCAGGGTAGCACTGCGTATCGCTCATATTTCGATGCCTGTGTTCAATTGCATTAGGCGTTGCCAATGACGCCATGTCGACGGCGGGTAGCAGATAGAATCGCTGCCTGGTACATACGATTGCCAGTGAAGCTGTTCCTCCGGGCGAGTTCCCCGACGGGACTCCCTGCGTGGATCAGGTGGCCTGGAGCGGACGGCGGCAAATTGTAGCGGTAATGGTTTGGACGGTAAACCATGAGGCTTACGCGGTGGATAGACGACCCGCAGTGATTGATAGCGCCTTTTCAGCAAAGCTTGAGATTCAGCCAGAAAACCTCGGTCGAATGCGCTTACGCAATGACTACTTACGCAATGACTACCAGAGTTACCACTAAAATCGCGTGTTTATCGGTCCGTCAGGTGGGCATCCTGACCGCCTTCCAGTAGCGAGCCGCCCAGTACGTGTTGGTCAAACTGGAGATTTTTATGCCCGTTTTGGTGGACGCGTGCAAAAACTTGTTGTCCCCCATGGCGATACCCACATGGTTAACCGACGGTTTGGTTTTGAAAAACACCAGATCGCCCGGTTGAATGTCATCCATGGCTACCGGCTGGCCTATGCGCGCCTGCGCCTGGGCGGTACGCGGCAGCGGCAGACCAAATTGTTCGCGAAACGTCAGAAACACAAATCCCGAGCAATCGACACCGGCTTTCGTCAAGCCACCGTGGCGGTAAGGAACTCCCTGCCAGTCCCGGCGAGCGTCCTCCAGCTTGGCATAAATCTCAGCGTACGTACCGACGACCGGTGCCTGCGGCGTGGGGATGGTTTGCACACCGGGAGCGTGCTGGTGCATACAGCCGTGCAGCAACAACACCCCTATTATCAAAAAAAATCTCATCGCGCCGCCGCCCACCTGGTATCTGACTGAAATAACTATCTGACTGAAGTAACCCAATGAATTTTAACCCGATTACGGCTTTTCAGTAAAGCTGACACCTGACAATAAAAAAGGGGGAGTCACCTCCCCCCTTTTATTACTCCGCCATTAGCGTACGCAATATCAGCGACCTTCGGTCAATGCGTTGACATCGTGGCTACGCTTGACCTTGCTCATTTTGGTCGCGGGGTAACTCACTTCCGTGGTGGGTACCAGCGTACCTCTATCATTCTGCTTGTCGATGACATTGATGCTTTGAAACGCACTAATACTATCGCCTTCACCCTTAAAGTGCGGATCATTTGTCCAGGTCACGGACAACTGCCATATTTTCCACAACTGGTCCGCATGATCGTAGGCGTTGCAGTAGTAAGGCGCCGCATTTTGCCGATCCGTCATCATGAATTTCGTGGAATAGGGATGGCTTTTACTTTTGGGAATCATTTGAAAAACATCCACTTCCCGCAACTCCCAGTCATCCTTTGGCGTCCAGCCGTTCGGTCCGTAGTAAACCGTGTCTAGATTGCGCGAGCGGGCCACCGCCAACAAGCGTGCGGTGCCGATATATTTCCAGTCGTAGGTGGGAACACGGCCCGCATAGCAATAAAAATCCTCGAGCGTGTGGTCGGT
>JBFJKD010000065.1:0-9756 GCA_041635095.1 Porticoccaceae bacterium | reverse complement strand
TGGATCAGGAAACGGCACAAATCGCCGAGGCTCAGCTTCTCGATGTGGGCGTACTGACGTTTGACCCCGGCCTCGACAACGGGGACGAAGACACCCTGCTGCCAGAGGTGCGCAAGGCCGAGGGGCACTATCTGGCCCGGCAATTAACTGAAACTATTCAAAGCAGCGCCAGCTGGGGCGCGGTGCGCATGATTCCGTCTACCACCACGGTCACCGATGTGTACGTGGCGGGCACCATTTTACAATCCGATGGCGAAACCCTGGAAATTGCCATCTCCGTGTCCGATACCAGCGGTGCGCACTGGTATAAAAAAACCTATAAAGAGCAAGCCAGCAAATACGCCTACGAGCGGCGGCGCAGCCTGCAACGGGATCCGTTTCAGGGCCTGTTCAATCAAATTTCCAACGACTTGCTGGAGTACCGCCGCAAACTTAAAGGCGCCGCCGTGGAAAATCTGAGAACCCTGTCGGCGCTACGTTTCGCGCAGGATTTTTCCCCAGAGACCTACGCCGAACATATTCGCGCCAACCGCAGGGGCATACTGGAGATATCGCGCCTGCCCGCCGCCAACGACCCCACCATGGCCCGCATTCAACGCATGCGGGAGCGGGATTATCTGTATGTGGATACATTGCAGGAATACTACGGCGCGTTTGCCAAGCGTATGGAAAAACCCTATCAAACCTGGCGCGCGCAAAGTTACGACGAAGTGATCGCCGCGCGGGAACTCAAACGGCAGTCCCTGCTACGCACTGCGGGCGGCATTGCTGCGGTGCTGGCGGGGATTGCCGCGCAAACCAGCGATAATCGCGCGACACGCACCGCCGGCGCGGTCGGTATCGGCACTGGCGCAATGGTGATCAAGAGCGGATTATCCAAGCGCGCCGAAGCACAAATTCATATCGAGGCCCTGGCCGAACTCGGCCAGTCCCTGGAAGCTGAAATCGAGCCGCAGGTGATCGAGTTGGAAGACCGCACCATCACCCTGACCGGCAACGTGGACGCGCAATATCAGCAATGGAAAGAACTGTTGCGCAAAATGTACGCACTGGAACGGGGCGAAGGATAGGCTGGTAACGGCCACACCGACAGCGTCACTATGACCCACTCTGCAGAGCCCACCACACCCCCTGAGCACAGACCGGCAAACTTCGAACCGATCGAACCGGCCCAGGTGGCATTGACGCGACCCGCGCAATCCACGCGGGATACCGCGCCCGCTGGTCCCGCCTGGCATAGACGTCATCGCAGCGCACTGGTCATAACGCTGTGCGGTGTATTAGTGATGGCGGTTATTTTTATTCTGCCCAACCTGATTCAACCGCCTGTGGTAATGCCGTCGCCACCTGCCACAACCACCTCCAACGTTGCAGACGGCGCCGACAGTCCTTACGCACAGGCGCAACGCGCGCAAGCGCGCCGCGCGGCACAAGATGTACTCGCGCAATTGATCGACAAGCAGCAATTGCTGGAAAGCAAAAATGTGCAGTTGTGGGGGATGACCGACTATCGGGCCGCCCTTGACCTGGCACATCAGGGAGACACTGCCTACCGGCAACAAAATTTTTCCGTGGCGCTGCAACAATACGCCGATGCCCTTGGCCAATTACAGGTATTAGAACAAGGTTTTGAGCCGTATATTGAAGCGACCCTCGCCACAGGTAACGCAGCGTTAAACACTGGCGACGGCAATGCCGCACTGGACGCTTTTAAAAAAATATTGGCTATCGACCCGGCCCACGAGCATGGACTGAGCGGAAAACGGCGCGCGGAGTTACTCCCCAAAGTGCACGCCTTGACCTTGCAGGCCCAACAGCAACAATCTGCGGGTAATCTGGCGGCGGCACGGGACTATTTTGCACAGGCGTTGGCAATCGATCCCTTGCACGCCCCCGCGCAGACCGGCCGTCAGGAAACGGCGGCGCGCCTCAACGAGCAGGACTTTAGCAATGCTATGAACCAGGGCTATACCGAACTGCAACGGGGCAACTATCGCGCCGCACTGACCGCATTTGAACGCGCCGCGGCGCTGCGCCCCAACGCGCCGGAAACCACATCGGGCATGGCTCAGGCGCGCAATCATCTGGCGCAAGATCAGCTTGGACGCGAACTTGCTCGGGCCGATCAACTGGAACAGGCAGAACAATGGGCTGATGCCGAGCAAATCTATGGGCAAATTCTGAGTCGCGACGACTCCCTGATCGATGCCCGCGTAGGCCAAATCCGCACCAGCGCCCGCGCTGCACTCGATACGCGGCTACAAAAAACCCTCGCCGATCCACTGCGTCTGGCGGGGGACGCGGATTACCAGCGCGCCCAGAAGTTGCTCGCCGATGCGCGCAACGTTGCTGCGCCGGGTACGCGGCTACAGGATCAGATAAGCGCCCTCGCCGCAACGCTGCAAACGGCAGCTATTCCCGTATCGGTGTCGTTGCGATCTGACAATCACACTGAGGTGGCGCTGTTTAAGGTGGGTGATCTGGGCAAGTTTCGCGAAAAAACCTTGCGCCTGAAGCCCGGCAGATATGTGGCCGAGGGTATCCGCCCGGGTTATCGGGACGTGCGCGTGGAATTTGCCGTCACACCGGATGGCGTCCCCGCACCCATTGCCATTCAGTGCCAGGAACCTATCTGAATGGCGCTCCCTCCGCAAACCAACCCACCCGATGCGACGCGCCATGACGACGTCATTGAAGCGATTGATTTTCAGCCTTTACGGGGACCGCGGACGCTGCGCAAAAGGGTGTTGAATCCCGCGCTGGTGGTCATCTGCGGTCTCGCCCTGGTCAGCACGATTATTTTCTGGTTCCTGTTAACAGCGCGTTCAATTGTTATCCATACTGATCCCGAAGCGGCGCGAGTCCGGGTGGACGGCATGGCCTTTCATCTCGCTAACCACTACCTGTTGCGCACTGGCACCTACCGCGTGCGCGCCGATATGCCCGGTTACGTGCCATATGACGGCTTGCTCACGGTGACCGACGATACGGATGCGCAGTTCAATATTACGTTGCAAAAGCAACCTGGGCACCTTGTTGTGACCACCGCTCCCGTCGATGCGGCCATCACCTTCGCTGGCACCGGGCGCGGCACCGCGCCCCTTCAGTTGCGCGATATTGCCCCCGGCACCTATCCACTGGTTGCTACCGCACCCCGCTACAGCGCGGCGCAAACTACGGTAACCGTAGATGGCATGGATCGCACCCAGCACCTGATTTTGACCCTGCAACCGGCATGGGGCTACGTACAACTGACCTCCAGCCCGGCTGGTGCCGAAATCCGAGTGGACGGTGAGCTGCGGGGCATCACCCCCGCCAGAGTGGAAGTACTGGCGAGCGGAGAAGATGTGGTGCTATCCCTGGCCGGTCATAAACCCTGGCGGGCGACGCTGTCCGCACCCGTTGGTAAAACCCACGAACAACCGCTGGTTACCTTGCTGCCCGCGGATGCGGTGCTGAGCATAACCACGCGCCCGCCCGGCGCCGGTATTACCATCGATGGTAAATACCGTGGCCACACACCGCTGGATGCGGAGGTCCCACCGGGACGAGAACAAAGCGTGCAGGTGTTTCTGGACGGCTACCACCCGGTGCAACGTAAAGTAACACTGGCTTCGGGCCAGCAGTCCGCCCTGGCGCTCGATCTCAAGCCGCGTCTTGCTACATTACGTATCGTCGCCGACCCGGACGATGCGCAGCTCTACATTGACGGCGCAGCGCGCGGCCGCGTCGGGCAAACCATTGAACTGCCCGCCCGGGCGCATCACATCGAAGCGCGCAAGGCCGGTTACCTCAGCCAACACCGGGAGGTCACACCACAACCGGGACTGGAGCAGGTGGTGCGCTTTAAGTTAGTCACGGCGGTCGAAGCACGCCGCGCCGCGCTGGACAGTCAGATCACGGCGCCGGGGGGACAGGCGCTGAAGCTGTTTCAACCGCAACAGACGTTTACTACCGGCGCATCGCGCCGGGAGCAGGGCCGGCGAGCCAACGAAGCGCAACGCAACGTGGTGTTACAACGTCCGTTCTATCTGGGTGTGCGGGAAGTGACCAACAGCGAATTTAAAAAATTTGCTGCCACCCATAGCTCCAGTCATGTACAGGGCACGACTTTGGATACGCCTAAACAGCCCGTGGTAAACGTTAGCTGGAACGACGCTGCTCGCTACTGCAACTGGTTAAGCCAGCAACAGGAGTTGCCGCTTTTTTATCGGGAAAAAAACGGCAAAATCGTGGGCTTTAGCGCTACGTCGACCGGGTATCGCCTGCCCACCGAAACAGAATGGGAGTGGGCGGCGCGCGTTGCCGGAGACGGCACCCTGCGCAAATTTGGTTGGGGGAACGGGTTTCCGCCGCCGAGCGGGGCCGGTAACATCGCGGATCAAAGTGCCGGGAAGCTACTCGGGCAAATCGTCGCCAACTATAACGATGGGTCGGCGAGTTCCGCTCCAGTAGCGTCCTTCGCCGCCAATGCCAAAGGGCTTTACGATCTGGACGGCAATGTTGCGGAATGGACCCACGATTTCTACGGTATCGCAATCGTCAGCGCCAGCACTGAACCCGAAGTGGATCCGCCGGGGCCGACCAGCGGTGAATTTCATGTAATTCGCGGGCAAAGCTGGCGGCACAGCTCAATTACCGAACTGCGCCTCGCGTTTCGCGACTACGGAGTCGATAGCCGCGACGACGTGGGTTTTCGCATCGCCCGCTACGCGCAGTAGATTCAGGAGAGAGCAACACCATGACGCGCACCAACAGATGGCCGTTAATACTACTGCTCACGCTGGGCTGCGGGGCACTGGCCCGCGCCGCGCCCCCCGCAGAACCTGCTAACGACGGAACGCCCTCTGCGCAGGATGGCAGTGCCCCGGACCATGCGCCATCACCACCAAAAACGAGCGCAGACCAACCGCTTGCTCCGCATAAAGCGTCGCGCCCCAATGTGGAATTCAAGCCCAGCGAGGAAATTTCGGAAGATTTTTCGGTGGCTTTTCCCACGGATATTTAAGTACCGCGCGGCCCCAATTGACCGTTGCGAAACCGTCGGCAATGTATCAGCATACGCGGCAGACACACCTTTAGCCGCATACCGATAAATGCAGGAAATTAACATGCGAAAACCGGCGTCGTCAGAATTTTTGTATCAGGTGATCGCGCTGATGCTGGCCATCATTGTGGTGCATACACTCTATGTGACATTGGTCCGCCCCCAGGCCAACGCCATTATTGCGCAGCAGATGGCCCGCGAAGCGGCCGGCGAAACCTACGTCGCACAGCGCTCAATCTACGTGGTGGTCAAGGATTACGAACAGGAATCCTGCTTTATATTGATGTTGTGGGCGCTGGCCATTATGGGCTTTAAGGCGCAGCGCGCCGTACAGGAAGGTAAATTATTGGAGCAACCGCTTCTGCAGGTCGCCGACGGTACGCGCATTCTACCCGAGGATGCGCGGCAATTTTCGCGCCCCATTCAGGCGCTACCCCCTGTGCAACTCAGCTATCTGTTACCCCGCGCACTGCTCGCGGGTTTGCGCCGCTTCAACGCCACGCGCAGTATTCAGGATGTATCCCACGCTGTCGGCGAAGTGTGCGACACCGAGTCCAACCGGCTCGACTCCGAGCTGTCCATGGTGCGTTACATCGCCTGGGCAATACCATCGATCGGCTTTATCGGCACCGTGCGCGGCATCGGCGAAGCGTTGGCGCAGGCACACAAGGCGGTACAGGGCGATATCGTCGGCGTGACCACCAGCCTGGGCGTCGCATTCAACTCAACCCTGATCGCACTGGTGATCAGTATCGGCGTCATGTTTTTTATGCACCAGCTGCAATTGCTACAGGAGCGGCTGGTGCTCGACACCCACGGTTATTGCGACGAATACCTGCTGCGCCACCTGAAAGCAGATTAAGCGACCGCGGTTTGCGCGCCGGAGAGCAATTTTGACCACAGCAGTTCTGGAACTTAACGATAGCGGTATTCAGTGGCGACATAACGAGCACCACGCGGTCAGCCCGGGCTACGCGATCGTCACCGATAGCGGCATCATTACCGGTACCCCGGCGCTGCGCAGAGCCTGGCTGGAACCGCAACGCAGCTTCAATCACTACTGGCATCAGCTCAACCTGACGCCCCTGCCACTGCGCACCGATTTCGCCCGCCACAGCGCGGATCTCGCGTATGCGCAACTCCAGCAGTTGCACCGCGACATGGGCGCTCCCGGCGAGGTAATTTTCACCGTCCCCAGCAACATGTCCAACGATCAGCTGGCGCTGCTACTGGGGCTGGTTAAGGCCGCCGGATTTAGCACGGCGGGCGTGGTCGATGCCGCCGTGGCAGCCAGTGTCAGCAGTGGCCAGCAAGGCCATTTGCTGTACGTGGATATACAGTTGCACACGGCGGTGATCACGGAAATCGACGCCGCCAGCAGCGTTGCCCGGGGCGCGGTGGAGTCACTGCCGGAACTCGGTCTCAAGGTACTGCACGACCACTGGGCGCAGTGGATCGCCAACGCATTTATCCAGCAGTATCGCTACGATCCGTTGCACACGGCGGCGGGCGAACAACAACTTCGGGACCGCTTACCGGACTGGCTCTCCTTGCTCGGGGAAAAATCCGAAGTGGCGGTGGAATTGAGCGCCCCACAGGGGAATTTTCGTCTTAATCTATTGCGCAGTGATCTGATTGCGGTCAACGCGCAGCGCCTGGCACGATTACAACAGGCCATCGCCCGCTATCCGTCGGCAACTTTATTGATGAGCCAACGTGTGGCCGCGCTACCCGGTTTTGCGCAGTACCTGCCAGGCGCGACGGTGGTGCCGCACTACAGCGCGCTGCGCGGCTGCGAACTCAGCGCCGACGCCCTGTGTCACAACAACTCAGAGGGATTGCGCTTTGTTACCGCCCTGCCGACTGCCGGAGCGCGCACGACACCATCTCCTGCACCCGGCGCGCGACGCGTACCCACGCATCTGGTTTATCATCACCGCGCCTACCCTATCGGTGCAGGCATCGGCATTCGACACGCAGACACCCGCCTGGCATTTGGCGACAGCGACGCGGCACCCACCACACTGCAACTGCAGGACAGTAAGCTGGTGTTGTGCAGCAGTGACGACGCCGTCCGCTGCCGCGGCGAGCGCACCGACCTGCTGTGTGGCGATCAGATTGAAATCGGAACACACCAAATCGGCCTGATCGAGGTGCTGTAACATGCGACGACAGCAGCGGCGAATCAGCACGTTCAGCCTGTCGTTTCTCGATATCATGGCCTGCGGCTTCGGCGCCGTCACGCTTCTGTTTCTGATTCTTAAACACGGCGCCATGGACGCCGCCACGGTGGATCCGCGCTTCGGTACGGAAATCGAATTACTGCACCAGGATCTGCGCACGGGCGAGCAGGAACTCGCTCAGCTACGCAACAGCCTGGCGGACATTGAGCAACAGGCGGTCGCAGCGCAGGGTCTGGCGGATCGCGTGCAAACGCAAATTAACGACAAAAAACGCGAACGCAGCATACAAAGCGACGTCCAGGAAGATATTCCCCTGTTGCGCAAGAAAGTACGGGAGCTGGAAAAAAAAACGTCTGAGCTACGGGAAACCGGGCGAGACAAAGATCTGCGTCGCTTTGTCGGCGACGGCGATCGACAGTATCTGACCGGACTCAAGCTCGGCGGGCGGCGCATCCTGATACTGGTGGACAGCTCGGCGAGCATGCTGGATGACCGCATCGTAAACATCGTGCGACTGCGCAATATGAGTGCCAGTGTGCAGCGCAATTCCGCCAAGTGGCGACGTGCGGTGCGCACCGTCGAGTGGTTGGTGGCGCAGATACCGCGCGACAGTCAATACCAGATTTACACCTTCAACACTGTCGCAACGGCACTCAATCCCGCTAGCGACGGGCGTTGGCAAAACGCGAACGACAGCGCCACCCTCGACACCGCGATGCGCGCACTCAAGCAGCACATTCCCCACGACGGCACCAGTCTGATTAACGCGTTTAATGTGGTGCACGCCCTGACACCCCGTGCGGACAACATTTTTTTAATTACCGATGGCCTGCCCACCCAGGGACAGAAACCGCCCCGCGGCAACACGGTGTCCGGCAAGGAGCGTATCAAGTTATTTACCGAAGCTGCGCAGCGTCTGCCCGGAGGTATCCCGGTTAATATCGTATTGTTCCCCATGGAGGGCGACCCGGACGCAGCAGCGCTATTCTGGCAATTGAGTCTGGCCAGCAAGGGGGCTTTTTTAAGTCCCGCAAGTGACTGGCCGTGATGAGGCGCGAATGGCGGACGCCGACAATGCACCCTGTTTCCGGAATAATTAATTATGCTGTGCGACAGATATTGTGATGCGACGTAAACGCCGCTTTCTCGAGGAAGTCAGTATTTCGTTTCTCGACGTTATCAGCTGCGGGTTCGGCGCTATCGTACTGCTGTTGATTATCGCGCGCATAGTCGACACGCCCATCCCACCCCAGGCGCCGGCGACCAGCGACAGTGTCGAGGCGCTACAGGCGCAGCTGTTCGACGTGCGCGCCGACGCGCGGGTGCTGAACCTGGAATTGACCAGTAAACAGGAACAACTGTCTGACCTGCGGGACAATATCGCCCGCCTGCGGGAACGGCTGGCTAACCTGGAACGCCAGCAGGACGCCGTTGCCGACGTCGATACCACTGAGCGCGACGAGCTCACCCTGGCGTTGCAAATCCTGAGCGAAGAGATGCAACGCCTGTTGGGCGAAAACAGTCGTAGCAAGAACCAGCTGGTGGGCGGTATCCCGGTGGACAGCGAATACATCATTTTTATCATCGACACGTCGGGCAGCATGTACAACTATGCCTGGCCGCGGGTGCGCAAGGAGATGATTAACGTGCTGGATATTTATCCCCAGGTAAAAGGCCTGCAAATCATGAACGACATGGGTGATTACATGTTTTCCGGGTATCGGGGCAAATGGATTCCCGACACGCCGGGACGGCGCAAGGCCATTATTCAACGCCTCGCGAGCTGGACGCCGTTCAGTAACTCCAGCCCGGTGGAGGGCATAGAGCGCGCCATTCGCGCGTTTTATGCGCCGGATAAAAAAATCAGCCTGTATGTTTTTGGCGATGATTTTACCGGTGGCTCCATCAGAAATGTACTGATGACCGTGGACAGGATGAACCGGGAGCGGCGCCAGGGTGAACGTCTGGTACGCATTCACACGGTGGGCTTTCCGGTACACTTTCTGGCGCCGGGAGGACGCGCGCAGACCGCCAGCCGCTTTGCCGCGCTGATGCGTGAACTGAGTTACCGCAACGGCGGAACCTTCGTCGGGCTCAATGGCCTCAACTAGTGAGGGGGCGCCACTAACATGCTGCCAGGGTTGATCCGTTCATTCGCCGCAATGGTCCTTGTAACGTTGTCGGGCTGCGCCACGGACGTAGTGGTGGAAGGGTCCTTTCCCCCGGCCCTTACGCGCCCTTTGCCGGTCAGCGCTACGCTGGTGTTTGAGCAACCGTTTCGCGAGTACATCTTTCGAAACGAGAGCGCTCGGGAGGTCAGTATCGCCGTGGGCACCACCCAAATGGCCCTGTTTACCACCGTGGCTCGCAGTATGTTTAAACAGCTCGCCACGCTCGATCAATTACCCGTGTCCGCCGCCACCGATCTGATCATTATGCCGGTGGTCGAGGAGGTCCAGGTGGCGATGCCGAGCGAAACACAACTGAATATCTTTGAGGTGTGGATCAAATACAATATTCGCGTGT
>JBFJKD010000064.1:0-9797 GCA_041635095.1 Porticoccaceae bacterium | reverse complement strand
TGTGGCCATTACGCTCTACTCCATCGGGTAAGATCGATTAATTTTTAGCCTGTAACGGACTCAATCCGTTTTAAAACAATTGCGCGAAATCCGCCTCGACCTTGGCCAGATCCAACTTATTCAGGAAATTCGAGTAAGCCATC
Source organism: Porticoccaceae bacterium (assembly GCA_041635095.1). Lineage (GTDB taxonomy): Bacteria > Pseudomonadota > Gammaproteobacteria > Pseudomonadales > Porticoccaceae > JBFJKD01. The sequence continues at coordinate 9,654 of JBFJKD010000064.1, read as the reverse complement.
CATGCGGTCAACGCATTCAAATCCTGAAACGGCAAGGGCAGGTAGCGCGGCTGCACCACCAAACCCTGCTCCACTAACTCGGCAATCGAGCCGATATCTTCAAGGGTCAGCTTGCCGCAAAACAGGAGTGGGATACGATCCAGGCGGCCGCGACGTACGGCAACCCGAATAAAATTATAGATATGAATAAACCCCTTGCTGTAGGCCAGGTCCTTGGTAAACGGCGGGCCCTCCGGCAGGCTGCCACGAAAAACCCGCATGGTGGTGGTGTAAGAATCCTCGCGACTGCGTCCTTCCCCGCACAGCATGTTGAACACATCCAGAAAGGTTCCGCCCTGCTCCGCGTTATGAATGGCACGGATGCGATCCGTGACGCGACGCAAACGGGCCGGATGGGAGCTAAAAGAAACTATCTCCACCAGCAATGCCAATCCTTCCTGGGTAGTCGTCATCGACGGCGTGCCCTTCTCCAGAAAAGTACACACCGGCTGTGCGCGCCCATTCAGTGTGGTGCCGACGTGTACCCAGCCCTCATGGACTTCCAGCACCCGCAAATCCCGCTCACTAAAAAACGCATCCTTGCGTAATTTTATGTAATCGGAACCAGCCGCCGCATCTGCCACAATGCCGTCGCTGATACGCACTTTGATGCGGGATCCGGGGTCGGAAAAAAATCCGTCGAGACGCGCTTGCAGCAGACCCACCGCCTGCTCGGTGGGAATATCCCGCGCGTTTTGTTCCAGAAATAAATGCTCGTCGATAATGCGCAGAGAATTATCCAGACTGGCCGCCATATCTACCAAATTCGGCTCTCCCACATGAAAGGCATCCGTGGAGCGACCGTAGAGCTCCTGAGATATCCGCGAGAACTCAGGCGTGCCGCGCGCCGCCAGCATGGCCAGCACCAACTGATACTCGTGGCACATACGCCGCATGATTTTCGCCGCTGGATTAAACTTGCCCAGCTGCGCAACAATATCGTGGTCGATTTGCCGAAATGTTTCGGTTAACTGGTCGTTGTCAAAACCCAGGGGTACCCGCTGATAATAACCAGCATCCACGGCGGGCTGCGCTCGGCAGTCGGCAGCGAAAAACCCTTCGCGAACACTATCGTCCCACTTGATAGCATTGAGCACGCGCACCTCTTTTTGCGCCATGACAATACGGTCCGATAGCGCGCGTATCGTGGCTCTGGTTTTGTCGTTTTCCATACTGTCTCGACTGCGAGTCACTACTTACTATTGAATACAAGCTGATGCGCCGACCGCTGGTACGCCTCACACCGAATTGACCCCAAGCATAAAACGTCGCGAGCGCCGGGCATAGAAAAACTTCTCTCTAATCGAACAGAAAGTTAATGCGCGAACAGATCCCACGTGGAAAAAGGTAAACGCTTCCTAAGCGCTGCGCCGAGATTAATGCCCTGGTTAAACCGGCGTTGCCAGCAGTGTTTGCACTCGCAGGGTATCGTAAATAGCGCGTTTACTCCCGTAGCGCCAACCGTCTGCCGTCATCACCACACGATCGACGTAACGGCCGGTTTGATACACCCGGGTTTCGCCGTCCTGCAAAGTTTGCAGAACCACATAACTCGATTGCATGGTCACTTCCGTGGTGGAGGCCGAGGTAATTTCCAGGCCAGACGTAAAATGTCGATACACGTGGGCCTCGTAGATATTTGCTTCGCGCAGCGACAACACGCGATCGCGCAACATGCCCTTGTTATCACAACGCACCAGGGCAATGGGCAGACCGGCAATTTCATTTTCCCGGGGCATGATTTCGTAGAAACAATCGTCCGCAAATAACTCCGGCCACTCTTCCAGACGATCGTTGTCCAGAACGGCGATATAGCGTTCCTGTAACTGCTGCATTTCCCACCACAGCAGCATCGGCTGTATCCGTTGATCTGCCATTACCAGCCCTCTATAAATCCATCAGGCGTTGATAACCGGCCCAGAAAGTCCGAATCAAGCGCTCGGTAATCATCGAATCACTTTGCTCCGGGGCATCCCGCGCCATATCGATCACCGATGTCCGCGCACCGTCGGGTGCCGTACCGCGCTGCACCAGTTCCGTCGCCTCGGTATCTTCCATGGAAATAAAGCCGGAAGGACCCACCAGATTGGCCTGCTTGATGCGCATCGCGCGTAGCTCCGGATCATCGTCCGCGTAGCCGAAATAGTGGAAGATCAATTCAAAATTACCCGGGCCCTTGGCGAGCAGTTGGCGGGCCACCAGGGTGTTGTGAATCTGCTGAATTACTAGCTGCGGAAAAATGGGTTGAATATGGTTGGTAATCAGCTCGTCGTATTCCTGCCGTACATCGAGCAGCGAGGGATCGTGCAGGCGAATACTTTCGTTATAGGTTTGAATGTTTTGTTGCTTGTAAGCATCGCCCATATTTTCTGCGTTGCGGGTGGTGGTAAGAATGCTGTGCAAACCGTACTGCTCGTCGGCGATGGTGCGCACCTTCATGCCCACCCGGGCGATATTGAACGTCGAGTGAAACAGGTGCAACAAACTGGCGTGATAGGGATCCTTGACGTTCTCCAGGTACAGCTTCCAGTTTGATTTGGAGTACTGACGGGTACAGCCTAAATACACAATCGGCTTGTGAAAAATCCGGTCCACCCAGGGACGCATTGCGGCACCGATATAGTCAAACAGGGATTCAACCGTGTCACTGAACGTGGCAAATAGCAGGCCTTTGTAGCTCTCCACTCGCAGTTTGGTGAGGCCATTACAGGTCGGGTCAAAATCCGCCGGCATACCTTTCATATGCTTCATACCACGGCTAAACGGCACTCCGGATAAATTGCCGTGCGCGTCGTAATTCCACTGGTGGTAAACGCAGGTGTGTGACAGGGTATTGCCGCGGGGTGTGCGACACACCATGGCACCGCGGTGGGCGCAGCGATTTACCCAACAGGCTAACGTGCCGTCTTCGGTGCGCGTAACCACCACCGGCGTGTCGCCGACATAGGTTGCTTTAAAGTCACCTGGGTTGGTAATTTCTGCCTCCAGCCCGAGAAAACTCCAGGTGGGGCCACGAAAAATGCGCTCCTGTTCGCGAGCGTAAATTTCTGCGGAACTGAACACCGCATAGGGAACCCGCGAACCGTCGTCCCGGGGAAAGATCAGATTTGCTGCGCTATCTTTTCGGTAATCGCCATCTTTTCCGTAATCTTTGTGGGGAATATTCATGGCCTGGCACCTCGCTGCTGACCTCGCTATTAAATAACGCCTTCTCTTAAAATGATAGATTTGTCATTAATACTAACGCTGGCGATTACCGAGCGCAAGCGGCACAGTACCACCCGCATTGCTCACTATTCGGCGGCAACTCACCCACCGCGAAGGGCGAGGCCCCGAATCATTTTTTTGAAATTAATGCTTACGTATTAATGATTACGCGCAATGATTACGCTCAATGATAGGAAGGGTCGTCGCCACAACTTTCATCTGTTTCGCCAGCATCGATATCGTCCATTAGCTCACGCTCATAGATTTCAACCACAGGTTGTGGTTCGCGATTCAATAACAGCCGGGTCACATCGGGGCGGGAGTAGTGCCCCACCGGGTCCGCAAAGGACTTGGCGATGGCGATTACCCCCAGATCGATATCCGCAAACAGCAGCCCCTCCTCCGTGTGCGCCAGGGGTTCGCACAGGGGGCGACCGTCCGGCCCGTAAATTTGCGCGTAGCCGCCGCCCACTGCCATCAACCCTGCCTGCTCATCTGTATCGACCATCAGCTTGTACATTGCCGGGGACACCATGCCACAGGGCGCCAGCACAAAACATTGCCCCTCCGCGGCATACACCTGGGACAACGCGTTATTCAAGGGGCCGCCCAGTGCGTAGGCATCCGGGTAGCAGCTGAACGACGGCCAGGCGGCAATGTGCACCTGTTCGTGCATACTGAACATAGCGTACTTGGTCAGCGGCTGCATGTGCTCCCAGCAACACAACTGACCGATGCGTCCCAGGGACGTGTCCAGCACGTCCAGATCGCTGCCGTCGCCCTCCCCGTAAATGGTGCGCTCCACATGGGTCGGCTTTAATTTTCTGCGGGCCTGCACCACGTCGCCATCGTTATCAAACAAAAATTGAGCGATATACAGCGAACCCTGATCCCGCTCACTGGCCCCCATCGACACAAAAATATTGTGCTGTTGCGCTGCCTCGGCAATGCGATCGAAGGCAGCGCCGTCCACCACTACGCTGTTCTCGTGGTAGCGTTGAAAATATCTGATGTTATGCGCTGGCGTGGATAACCAGGCCCACCAAGGATACCCCGGCAGCCAGCATTCGGGAAACGCAATGATCGATGCACCCTGTTGCGCCGCCTCCGCGATTAACCGGACCGCTTTATCCACCCCAGCGGACAAATCCATAAACACCGGCGCCGCCTGCACCACCGCCGCCCTGTAGGAAATATTCATAAGCTCGCCTCTGCCGGGTTTTCATCGCGGCGACCGTAGTAATGGTCAAAGGGAAAGTCGCTACTCAGCTCCTGCAAACGTTGGCGACAATACCCGTCGATGGTGTGTTGCTCCTCCACCGACAACAACTCACCCGACGTGCCTTTTTTACCCTGCCGCACCATGCGGCCGCCGGGGCGAGCAAAGGGCGTCATCTCGCCGGGATAAAATTTATGGTCGACACTTTTCATATAGGCAAACGAGCTTAACGAATAAACTTTCTCTACCTCTGGCTCGGTTAACGCCACCTCCATCAACGCCGCAATTTTGCGAATCATAGCCCGCGGGTCGTCGAGCATTTGCTCGTAGGTCAAAAACAGCACATTGGGCCGCTCGCGCCACAGCCAGTAACCGTTAGTGAATTCCACCCAGGACTCTAGAATGGCTCCACGTGCGTTGCGTACCCAGGTGGGGACTGTCGGCATTAAAGGTCCGAGCATCACATTGCCGAAAAAATGGTAAGCCGACACCACTACGTCCTTGGGATCGCGCACCACACACACATATTTTGCGGCACTGTTATAAGGTACGTTTTGGGCCGGAGCGTGGGTTTTAATAGCGCGCATTCCGGTTACCGCCAATTGCGCCGGGCGCGGATCCGTCAGTCCGATAGTCATGTCTCTGGACGGACAATCCGGCCAGGGAACCACATCGAAAATATCGTTAAATTCCCCCGCGCCGCGATTGGCAATCTGATGCACCACCTGCATCATCCAGTTGGTGCCACTTTTCATAAACGCGCACACCAACACATCCTGAGCGGTCGGTTCATAGTCCTTGAATGCGCGCTCGATACCCTTGTGCAAGGCCGTACCCATCGGCTTGAAAAAGCGGCTGAACAGCTCGAATTCAGAACCCAGCAAACGCGCTATCGCAAAACGTATTTGCCAGAAAATCGTGACCGGCAGCAGCAGCCAGCGCTGACGGGCGATCCCGTCGCGACGGGCTTTGCGTTTTTGTGTTACATCGGCAAAATCGGCAATCGGCATGGTCGTTGCTCACACAATGCACCGCTCGCGCGTTAACGCTACTGCACGACTCGGAAAGTCGGCAGTAATTCGGGTGAGATATTCGTTACGCTATACAGAGCCCTTTGCGGCCTTTTTAGATTTCTTTGCGGCTTTCTTTTCTTTGGCATTCAACGCCGGTTTCTTCTTCGCTTCTTTATTACTTTTTTGTTCTTTGCTCATGGGTTTTACTCCAGATGATGTGTAGATGGCTATGCTATTGAATGTCCTGGCCGAGGACCCAGCTAACGTCTTAACTGCCGCTCCTGCGACAGGCCATGCTAACGACTGATGTGGTTGAGAGCAACCGCAACCAACGCATCGATTTTAGCATAATCGCGTCGATTTACTCCCCGCGCCCCGCGTCGGCAAAGCCATCGTCGAAATCCCATCGCCGAAAACCCATCGTCTAAAACCCGTCGAAGACAAACGCGGGGTAACCGGAGCCGGTCTATGTCGTGCTATCCTCCTCGCCGTACAAGGGTACTACCCAACGGAATCCAGCGTGGAAAAAATTGCGATATTTGTCGATGTACAAAATATTTACTACACCACTCGCCAGGCCTACGCGCGCCAATTTAACTACCGCAAACTGTGGCAACGCATCAGCGCACAGGGCGAGATTGTCGCGGCCACCGCCTACGCCACCGAGCGCGGCGACGAAAAACAACAAAAATTTCAGGACGCCCTCAAACACATCGGCTTCACGGTCAAACTAAAGCCCTTTATTCAGCGCAGTGATGGTTCCGCCAAGGGCGATTGGGATGTTGGCATTACCATCGATGTGATGGAAGCGGCACAAGAGGTGGACACAGTGGTGTTGCTGTCGGGGGATGGGGACTTCGATCTGTTGCTGGAAAAAATAAACCGCACTTATGGGGTAACTACTGAAGTCTATGGAGTGGCGCCACTCACCGCCAGGTCACTGATGGATGCGGCCAGTATTTTTCACCCCATCACAGACGATTTATTGCAATAGACACTCGACCCGAAGCGGTCAGCCCGCTGCCCAGGCGGTATAGCCGCCGTCCAGGCTGTACACCTCCGTAAAACCCTGCTCTGCCATGTACTGCGCGGCATTCTGGCTGGAATTGCCGTGGTAGCACACCACCACCAGCGGCATCGACTTGCTGGTTTCCCGCACAAACGTATCGACACCGAATTCAATCAACGAAACAGATCCAGGAATATTGCCGCTCGCAAACGAACCTTCGTCGCGAATATCGACCATCGTCACCGGGGCATCGCCCTGCAGTAATTGTCGCAACTGTGCTACGGACAAATGTTTAAAAGCCATTATTTACCTCAATCCCTTCACCGCCCAATTGGATCACGGTTGGTGACAGGCCACTTTGCGATTAACCATACGTACATAAATACGCCGTGGCAACCGCCACCTGTAGCTGAAAACGTTGCCCGGCTGCCACCGTAAACGTATTCCCCGCGTTGAACGTTTGCCAGTCTGTCTGGCCTGGCAACCTCACCGTTAGCGCCCCGCTGACCACCGTCAGGGTTTCCAGTTCGCTGGTGCCGAAATCGTACTCCCCCGGCGCCATCACCCCCACCGTGGCCGGCAGGGTAGCGGTAGCAAAGCCGATGGATTTAACCTTGCCGTCGAAATATTCGTTGACCTTTAACATACCCGTTCCTTTTTATTGCAAAAATCAGGCGGCAATTATACCGCCAACTCGTGCAACGCCACCCGTGAAATACCCCGAACCAGCAAACTTAAAGCAGTTTGGCGACAGGGTTTTTTCAAGTACACTCAAACCCCAACCTCAGACAGGACCGCCCATGCCCTACGACTCCCACATTGGCGACGAACTGAATATCCTCACCCTTTACAACCTGACCACCACCCTGGAAGGCGTGAAAATTCACTCCTCCGCAGAACCCGAGGTCATTGCCGCCGCCCAACGTCTGTTCGACAAGGGCCTTACCACCCGGGCAGATGGCGGCTACCTGACCGAACTGGGCAGAACCGCTGCGGAACACGCGCAAAGTTTGTTGTTAATGATCGAAGCGCGGGACTCCGTGGACTGACGTAGCCATCGAACATCCCGCACCGCTACCCATAAGGCGCGCCAGACCGTGACCCGGATAAAAACCAAACCCCAGCCTGCCAGCAACACCAATAAGGACGCCGTCCTCGACGAGTTTCACGAGCGCCTGACCAATACACTCGACGAAAGTCGCCCTGAAACCATCGCCAAACATCACGGGCGCGGCTACCGCAGCGCTCGGGAGAATCTCGACGACCTGTGCGACGCGGACTCCTTTCTTGAATACGGCCAGCTCGCCGTCGCCGCACAACGTCAGCGCCGTAGCTTTGATGACCTGAAAATCAACACCGCCGCCGACGGTATTATCACCGGGCTGGCCACCATCAATGCCAGTCTGTTTGGTGAAGCGGCCAGCAAAACCGCTGTGATCGTCAACGACTACACCGTGCTGGCCGGCACCCAGGGCTATTTTCACCACAAAAAACTGGATCGCATTCTCGACCTCGCCGGGGAACTCAAACTCCCGGTGGTGATGTACACCGAAGGCGGTGGCGGCCGTCCCGGCGACACCGATTACGAAGTCGGTATGGACGTCACCTCCTTCGAAGCCTGGGGTGCCCTCAGTACCCAGGTGCCGATGATCGCGGTCAATAACGGCTATTGTTTCGCTGGCAACGCCGCCCTGTTCGGCTGCGCCGATGTCACCATCGCCACCAAAACCTCGTGGATTGGCATGGCCGGCCCCGCCATGATCGAAGGCGGCGGCTTGGGCGTGCACAAACCTACCGACATTGGCCCCATTGAGCTACAGATGAAAAACGGCGTGGTGGATATCGTCGCCGAAGATGAAGCCCACGCCACGCGGCTGGCCAAACAGATCCTGTCCTATTTCCAGGGACCGGTGCAGCATTGGACCTGCGCCGATCAGGGCACCCTGTGGAACCTGATGCCCGCCGATCGACGCTACACCTACAAAGTGCGCAACATCATCACCACCCTGGCGGACAACCACTCCTTTATTGAAATTCGCCCCACCTACGGCGTCGGTATTATCACCGGATTTTTGCGCATCGAAGGCAAACCCTTCGGCGTTATCTGCAACGACTGCCTGCACCTCGGGGGCGCCATCGACGCCGAAGCGTCGCTGTCCGCCGCGCGCTTTCTCGACCTGTGCAGCAATTTTGGTCTGCCGGTAATAACCCTGGTGGACACGCCGGGCTTTATGGTGGGGCTCGACAGCGAACGGGGCGGCGCCGTGCGCAAAATGTCCGACCTGATGGTGGCCGGCGCCCGTTTGCAATCGCCCATGGTGGCTATCTTCCTGCGCAAAGGCTATGGCCTCGGCGCCATTGCTATGTGCGGCGGCAGCTTCAGTCGCCCGGTGTACAGCGCCGCCTGGCCGAGCGGCGAATTCGGCGCCATGGGGCTGGAAGGTGCCGTGCACCTGGGTTACAAAAAAGAACTGGATGCCGCGTCAACCGCCGAACAAAAGGAACAACTGTTTAAGCAACTGCTGGACGCCATGTACGAACGGGGCAAGGCCACAACTGCCGCCGCCTACCTGGAAATTGACGCAGTGATCGAGCCGGCCGATACCCGCAAAGTCATTCTGCGCGCCGTGGGGACTTAACTACGCGCTAGCTTTACGTGCTAGCTTTACGTTCACCCCTGTAAATTATTGGTATAACAACTCTTATCCTGCTTGCCAAATAAAAGGCCCAACACCTTCTGCTGTGTCCTGGTGAACCGTCGTCATGCGCGTCATTTCAATAGACCCAATTTGAATAGACCCAATCTGGGGACTACAACCCGCAGATTGGGTCTTTTCAAGGGTTGCCACCAATAACCAGTTCTGCGAAAACCAGTCCAGCCAAAACCAGTCCTGCGAAAACCAGTCCAGCCAAAGCTAATCCAGCGAACAGGGAATATAAGCACTGACGCCCCAGGACGGGTTATCATCGGCAACTGACTTTTACCTGCCACAGGCCTGCCGCCAGCGGCGTTATTCCCATTCTGGACCCCGAAACGCTATGGCTAAACCCTGCCCTTGTGGCCACAAAAAACCCCTGGAGCAGTGTTGTGGGCGCTTCCTCAGCGGCGCACAGCGGGCAAAAACCCCGGAACAATTAATGCGTTCCCGCTATACGGCCTATGCGCT
>JBFJKD010000063.1:0-9810 GCA_041635095.1 Porticoccaceae bacterium | reverse complement strand
TTTGGTTTGTTCTATCTCGGCAAAACGATCGGCGAAAAACATAGGGACTCCATCATCTGTATCACGTTTGAAAAGATGCCGCTGACATAGAGCGGCACTCAATTATCAGGCGCCTGGTGCAGCGGGGTATGCGGACCCAACGCGACCTTTTACCTTTGTTTTAACGGGGACAACTGTACTGGCAGTCCCGCTTTTATTCAACCATTGCAGCTGCGCTGCAGAGCGTCGGGTTAACCTTCAGGCCTCGGCGATAATGACCGCGCGCCGTGGTGCGGGATGCCCCTCAACCGTGCGGCTCGGATCTTCTGGGTCGAGAAATGTCTGTAAGGATTCAAAGGTCATCCACGGGGTAGAGTGCTGTTCGGCCACCGTGGTCGGCGTTACGTCGATCAGACGGGGGTTATGCAGGCCGCATTTACGCAGCCAGCTTAACAGGGTCGGCGGGGAGGGGATAAACCACACGTTGCGCATCTTTCCGTAACGCCCTTCAGGCACCAGGCAGTGACCCTCGTCGCCGTCGATCACCAGGGTTTCCAGTACCAGTTGGCCACCGCTGCGCAGGCAGTCGCGCAACTGTATCAGGTGGTCCATAGGCGAGCGCCGGTGGTAGAGCACGCCCATGGAGAACACTGTATCAAAGCCGCGTAATTCCCCAGGAATCGCCTCGATACCGACGGGCAGTACATCCACCGGCGTGGCACCGATAAAATGTTTGAGGGTATAAAACTGGTGCACATAGCGGGGCGATGGATCAATACCGATCACCCGCTGCGCGCCAGAGCCGTACATACGCCAGCAGTGGTAACCGTTGCCACAGCCCACATCCAGTACCAGTCGGTTTTCCAGGGGGGCTAGATGCGCTTTTAGACGCTCCCATTTCCAGTCGGACCGCCATTCGGTATCAATGGTCAGGCCAAACAGCTCAATCGGGCCCTTGCGCCAGGGGTGCAGTTGCATCAACAGGTCGCCAAGCTGTTGTTGTTGGGTCGGGGAGCAATCGTCCGCGCAGCCAATGCGCACACTATTGCGCAGGTCAACGGACGACGGGGTTAACGCAGGCAGGCGCGCCAGCACCGTTTGCCAGTCCGGCAGATCCCCCCAACGGGCCGGGTCGAGGCCGCGCTCGATTTGTGCGGGCAGCAGTTGCGCCCAACGGGACAGGGGCCCCGTTTGTAGCGCGGTGATTAACGGCTGGTAATCAATCATTTGATCGCCAGCAGGGAGGCGAAGTTGAAGCACTGAAACCACACATCGATTTTTTCAAACCCCAGGCCACGTAAACGCTGTGCGTGGGTAGTGAGTGTTTCTGGTACCAGCACCTCTTCCAGGGCGGAGCGTTTCTGACTGATTTCCAGATCGCTGTAACCGTTGGCGCGCTTGAAGGCGTGGTGCAGTTCGATCATTAAGGCGTCGAGATCGGCGTCCGGGAAGGCGATTTTTTCCGATAAAACCAGTACGCCACCAGATAATAAAGCCTGGTAAATACGCTGCAGTAACGCCGCGCGATCTGCTACCGGCAGAAATTGCAGAGTGAAATTCAGTACCACCATGGACGCCCGTTCAATAGCCACATCGCGAATATCACCGCAGATAAAGTCAACGGCTACCGGAGCGACATCGCTGGCAAGAATTTCACGACATCGTTCGATCATCGCTGGTGCATTGTCGAGGGCGATAATGCGGCAGTCGGCAACCGCTATCTTATGGCGCATCGCGATAGTCGAAGCACCCAGAGAGCAGCCGAGGTCGTAACAAAAACTGTGGGGCTGTGCGTAACGTTCCGCCAGCGTGCCGGTCATGGCGACGATGGTTTCGTAGCCCGGCACCGAGCGCTTGATCATATCTGGAAATACGCGAACCACTTCGGCGTCGAAGCGAAATCCGGCGATCGCCGCCAGGGGGTTGGAAAAAAGGTCGTCGTGGTCGCTCATATGATCACCTGGCCGGAACAAGGGTTCACAGTATGGCGTCGGGGCTTATTAATAGCGCGACCAGCGCGGGGCGTACGTCGTCGGGAATGGGGGTAGATCGTTGGGTTTGCATATCCAGATACACCATCACACTGCGGGCGCGGGCGACCATTTTTTCGCCCTGCCAGATTTGCTGGTAAAAAATAAAGGACCGGGTGCTGATTTTTTCGACGCCGGAACGCACCCGCGTTTCCGGGCGGTAGAAGGTTTGCTCCAGATAATCGATCTCGATACGCGCGATCATCACCGGCCAGTACGGCATGCCGTGGGGCGGGTTGTTGTCGAGAAACACTTCGGTTCTGCCCTGTTCAAACCACACTGGCAATACCGTGTTGTTGATGTGCCCGCGCGCATCGGTTTCGCAAAAACGGGGTTTAATAGTAATTTCGAACACAAACAACTCCCGGTGTTAATGGTTTGCAGTTACAGGGAATACACCTGTAATTGCAGGGGCGCGAGCCTCGCCACCCGATCCGGGTGGGTGATGACGGCGGTGCTGGCCCGGTCGTTGCCCAGATAGGTGCGCGCCACCCGTTGCAGATCGTCCAGGGTGACCTCGGTTACCCGTTTACGAAACTGCTCGCGGCTGGCGCGTGTGCGCCCAGACAGTTCGGCGTGGAAAGTCTGTTTGGCTTCGCCCGCGGGTGATCCGGGTTTGTCGATGGCGGAAATGACCCCGAGAATCGCTTCTTCGACCTGCTGCCATGCATGCGTTTCGCTGTGTAACCAATCCAGTGATTGTTCGAAATCGCGCAAGGTTTCTTCCAGGCGCGGATCGCGATAAGAAAAAAACCGAAATGCACCGATACCATTGTCCTGTCCCGCGCCACCGCCGTAGGCCCCACCCTGCTCGCGAATGGCGCGGTGCAGGTAGCCATTACGCAAAAAGCCACCGAGCACATTGAGTGGTGCGGCGTCGACATGATTCATTGGCACCGTGGCATAGGCCCGCGCGCAAAAATTCACCTGGGTGTTGGTTTTCCACAGTTGTGCGACCTGCTGCGGGTCCTGGGTTAAGCAGAATACGGGTCCTTCTGCACTGGAACTTTGCGGTACGGTGCTCAGGATCGCCGCCTGACAGGCTGTCAGATGTTCCTGTTCGGCCACCAGCAAGCACTGCCTGGACATGCCGAGTACTGCCTGGTGAACCTCGGCCAGAGACTGGGCCATACGCTCCAGCTCGGCGGGGTCGTTCAGGCTGGTGTCGAGTTGTTTGAGTAGACGAATACCTTCCAGACCGCCCCAACGGTGGCCGAGCATGGCCCCCGGTCCCACGCCACTGGCGGCGGCACTCATGGCCAGGTGATGTCCGCTGCCGGTCACGCTCATTTCGCGGCGGGCGCGGGTTTGCGCCACCAGCTCCCGCAGGCGGGGCAGTTCGTCGAAACGCACCGCGCTCAACGTTTGCGCCATTAACTCGGTCAACGCCTGTTGATGATCGACCAGGCCCTTGCCGGATAACACCAGGTGGCCGTCGACGCTGGTGACCCTGTCGGGTGCGCTGCGCGCGCTGGCATAGGCATTAAGTCCGCCACTGACCTGGGATTGCCAAACCTGAGTGGCGAGATAGTCCCGCTGTCCTACACCGAGTTCGGTCAGGCAGGTGGTATAGATCGGCAATAGGTCGAGTTGCGCGGCGTCCAGGGCGGGCAGGGGCATAATCAATTGCTGGTAGACAAGACCATTAGTGCCCACGCCGTAGCGCGTCACTCGTAGAGGTGTTGCGGATACCCCTTCGGGGGCTACGTAGGCCATGTTGGTTGACACATCTTCCAGACCGACCTTAGGCAGGATGGATTCGTCATCACGGCGTGCCTGACGTTCCGCCAACTGCGCGGCGCGCTCAATGATGGCCTGCGTCTGTTGTTCGCTGAGCGCCTCTTTGATGGAGGACAGGTGTGCGATCTCCGCCGCTTCACGGCGTAGGTTCAGTTCTTTATCGGGGCGCAGGGTCAAGCGCACCCGGTGGGGATTGTTCACCAGTAGATCGCGGGCCAGGTGTTTGATGAAATCCGGATCCTTGATCTGTTCGCGCAGTTCCGCCAGCACCGGTTCCAGATCGAGAGCCGCCACGGGGTCGCCCCGATGGGTGGCGTTGGTCAGTGCGCTCAATATCAGTTGCAGGCCATAGGGGTAACCGTCGCCACCGATTTCCCGCTGCTGAAGTTCGAGCTGATGCAGGGCGGCTTGCACCTGTTCCAGGGGTACACCCTGTGCGGCGACATCCTGCACAACAGCGAGCACCAGCGCTTCCACCGCCTCGGCCCGGTCGGGTTCACTGCCTTCTACGCCACACACAAAGCACATTTCTTTTTGGGAATCGTCCAGACCGCACAGGGGTGAGGGCGAGGAGCCAAGCGCGGTGGTTTCCAGCGCCTTGAGGAGCGGCGACGCGCTGTGGTCGAGCAGAATGCTGTTGAGTAAATGCGCCTGCATCTGGGAGCGCAGGTCGGTAACCGCACCCAGCAGCCAGGCGACCACGATATGGGTTTTTCGCTCGCTGTCCTCTTCTGCACCTAGCGGGTAGGACTGCTCGACCCGCACGGGCGCGAAGTAACGCTTTTCATCCGGGACGGCGATGGTTTCGTCGAGAAACTCGAAGCGGTTTAGCACCTGCGTCTGAAATTTCGCCTGGTGCTCCTGAGCAGGAATGTCGCCAAATGTCATAAAGATAGCGTTGCTCGGGTGGTAATGGGTTTTGTAAAAATGCAGGAGCTGCTGGTACGTTAAATCGGGAATGGATTGCGGGTCGCCGCCGCTGTTGTGGTGGTAGGTGGTGGTTGGATACAGGTAGTTACACAAGGTGTGCCACAGGGTCGATGCAACCGAACTCATGGCCCCCTTCATTTCGTTGTACACGATACCTTTATACACGAGGGGTGTAGCGGGATTGTTGGGTTCGGCGAATTCCAGTCGATGGCCTTCCTGGGCGAAATCCAGTTCGTCGAGGCGGGAAAAGAACACCGCGTCCAGGTACACGTTCAGCAGATTGTCAAAATCCTTACGGTTCTGGCTGGCGAAGGGATAAGCGGTCCAGTCGGAACTGGTGAACGCATTCATAAACGTGTTCAGGGAGCGTCGAATCATCATGAAAAATGGATCGCGCACCGGATATTTTTCACTGCCGCACAGGGCTGTGTGTTCGAGAATGTGAGCGACACCTCTGGAATCTTCCGGCACGGTGCGCAGCGCCACCAGAAACACGTTTTCCGGGTGGTCGGCAGCGATATGGATATGCTGAGCGCCGGTACTGGTGTGCCGATATTCTTCGACCTCCAGTTTCAGGGAGGCCACCGATTGGCGCCTGATTAATGCAAAGGGCGGGGAGGTCGGAGCATTCACGATGTCATACCTGTAGAAGATGCAAGCCGGGTATTTTACCTGTAGTAGCGACGGTGGCCACTGTTTGTCGCGACTAATTGCACAGCCAGGTGCGATTCAGGCTAGAGTGGCAGACGAATCTGTTCGTCCTGTTTGAGGAACGCCCGTAAATTGGATGGTCGATAATCGGTACTACTTAAAAACCGCTGTTCGGCACTGGTGTGCAGGGTCTCGTCGTGATTGGTGACACCAATGGCCCGCAATTCAGAGCTGTGGCCGCGCAATCCGCCGACAGAAGAATTGTGCACTGTTTGCGCTGGGTCGGCCGCTGCGGCAGATGAATAGATGGCATCGAGATAATTACGATCCAACGCTAATCCGCACGCAGTGGCCTTTTCGGTCATCCAGTGCAGGGTAAGCGCAGCCAGCGCGCCGCGTCGGTGTCCACCGCCGATATCGCGGTGATCACCGGCGAACCAGCTTTGCTCCGTACGCGTACGTCCCGGGCGGGTTTTCCATATGGCCGGTGCCAGGGGAGTGCCTCGTTGGTCGATGGCCAGAGCGTGGTAGGCGTTGTCGACAATGCTGCTCAGGGTTGTGTCGTGAAAACCGTGGCGCTGCCCGCTGTCGGTCGTCGCCAGGCTTTCGGGCATACCTCGGGGTCCCAACGTATCCCACACCCCCAGAAATTTAACGCGTACTGGCTGGCAGTGCGGGCCACGAAAATTTACGGCGTTGTCAGCGTCCGCCCCCCACAGGGTTCGGTAAATGTGATAAGCGGTTGGGATCAACTCCGCATGGGACTTATGTAGTAGCCAGGCATTGCGCAATAACCCGATGCAACTACGCGCGATATAGGCACCGCGGCTAACCCCAAAAAAATAAATTTCGTCGCCGGCGGCATAGTTGTGCACCAGGAACCGGTAACTGTCCAGAATAGCGTTGTCCAGTAATGCCCAGGTTTCTGCCGTACGGGGTGTGCCGGTTGGTGGATGCTCGTAACGAGTATAAAAAACGATCTGCGCGATGTTGGCGGGCGTGCATGGCAATAACCCGCGGGCAATGTGTGCGACATGGGTGGGATGGGGAGTCTGCGCACTGCCCCAGGTTCCATCGCAACAGATAATCAATCGTTTCATGCAAGGCGTTTCGTTCGGTCTGGTTACACAACTATGGTTATCGAACAGCTATTAGTTTTCAGTGTACCCCAACTCGGCAAAGCGGGCGTACATACGCACCTGCTTAGACATACCGGAGTCCCATGGCCGTAACGCCAGGAGAGTCCACTGGCTTGGACATAAACGGGAAAGACCGCATAATCCCACAATTCGGTGGGCATGAACCTGGCGAGCTATGACGGAGGAGTTATGCACAAGGTAATGATCGCGGGCGTGGGGATGACGCGCTTCGGCAAACATCTGGACGCTACTCTGCGTAGCCTCACCGTCGAAGCGCTCGACGGGGCGTTGCGCGACGCGGGTATTACCGCGCAACAGGTCGACACCATATTTTTTGGCAATGCAGCGGCGGGGTTGCTGACCGGGCAGGAGATGATTCCTGGGCAGGTGGCGCTGCGGGAAACCGCACTGATGGGTAAGCCCATCATCAATGTGGAAAATGCCTGTGCTTCCGCGTCAACTGCCGCGCATTTGGCGTGGTTGTCGGTAGCGTCTGGTCAGTCGGAAGTGGCGTTGGCCATTGGCGCGGAAAAAATGACCAATAAAGATAAAAGTGTGCCGTTTAAAGCATTAATTTCTGCCATGGATCTGGAGCAAATCAAAGCGGAAACCGGGTCGGATGATCCCTTAACGGCGGGTAGCGCGCCAGGCCGCTCCGGGTTTATGGATGTCTATGCTGGCAAAGCCAAAGATTATATGGCGCAAACGGGCGCTACCGCCGAGGATTTCGCTCGGGTTGCCGCCAAGTCCCACAAATTCGGGTCGATGAATCCCAGGGCTCAGTTTCAAAAAGTGCTGTCCGTCGCGGAAATTCTCGCGAGTCGGGAAATTATCGCACCGCTGACACTGGCCATGTGTTCGCCCATTGGCGATGGTGCGGCGGTGCTGGTGTTTTGTTCCGAGAGTTTTGCAAAAAAGCACGGGTGTGATGCGGTGGTGGTCAACACCATTACCCTGGTGTCGGGGATGCCCGGCGGACCGAGCTGCAACACGCGGGCTGCCGCCAGGGCCTATCAGGCGGCTGGTATTGGCCCGGAAGATGTGGATGTGGTGGAATTGCACGACGCTGCCTCGCCGGCGGAGTTAATGTACATTGAAGAACTGGGCCTGTGCGGCCCGGGGCAGGGCGTCAAAATGTTGCGCGAAGGGCAGACTGATCTTGGCGGGCGAGTGCCAGTTAATCCCAGCGGGGGTTTGGTGGCCAAGGGCCATCCGGTGGGCGCTACTGGCTGCGCGCAGATTGTGGAGTTGGTGGATCAATTGCGCGGGCGCAGCGGTCTCCGACAGGTGGTGGGCGCGAGAGTAGGGTTGGCCCAGAACGGCGGCGGCTGGATTGCCCACGACACGGCGGCGACCACCGTGACCATACTGAGTCGCTGAGGGTTTTTCTTACGCAACTGTATAACTAGAGATATTAAAGGAAACAGGATGGACGCTATAACCGCACTGCACAGGCGCGTTTCCCAGGGAGTGCTGGGTGAACCCGCGCCTGCTGGTGAGGTGCTTGAGAACATAAAAAAAGCGGCGCTACGCGCTGCCGATCACGGTATGTTGCGGCCATGGAGGTTCGTGGTGATTGCAGGGGCCGGGTTGACTCGCTTCGGCGAATTGCTGGTGCGCGCCACGGAGGCGGACAGCGGACCACTTTCTGATCGGGAAAAAGAGAAAGTTGCCGCGCGGCCGCGACGCGCACCCATGATCATTGCGGTGGTCTGTAGCCCCAGGGACAATCCCAAAATCCCCGTAGTTGAACAGCTTCTTTCTGCCGGTGCCGCCGCGCAAAATATGCTTAATGCGGCATTCGCACAGGGGGTGGGGGCCATGTGGCGCACCGGCGGTTTTGCCTATCACCCTCAGGTGATGCGCGAACTGGGACTGACCGCAGGAGAAACAATTGTTGGGTTTCTGTATCTGGGCACCATGAAAACTGAAGCTCCGTCACCTCCCGAGTTGAATCCTCAGGAATACTTCAGCGACTGGCGCTGAGCCGGTCGAGACCTGTACCCAGCCGTTGCCACGTTCCCACGGCGCGCTAATTGCCTTTAACTAGCGTCTTGTGTACAGTGTGCGCCCTTCGCGGTCAGCGTCAAAGCGTGCCGCTATCGACGATAAATGCGGTGAGGTTTCGGGAGGTTATGTGATCGACCGAAACGCCACTGACGAATTTGGTGAGGTGTCCGAGCGGTTGAAGGAGCACGCCTGGAAAGTGTGTAAGTCGAAAGGCTTCGAGGGTTCGAATCCCTCCCTCACCGCCACATAGAAAACCCTCCTTTGTGAGGGTTTTTGCGTTTTAGGGTGCCAGGGATGAGAACCCGGGTTCGACAAAATTCGTTCGCGAATGTTGCGCGCCGCAGCGCAGGCAGGGTGTAACTCCAAACGGACAAGCCGCGAGCCATCCAATGTGTTCAAGCAGTTAGTGCCGCTAACGCGACGACGCAGCCCAGTAAAGTCGCCCCCGATACCGGGGTTGTAATTATCCTTCCTTCACGGCGTCCAACTCTACCCAGCCTGCACGAATAAACGGATTATCTGTGCTATAACTATAGCTGTGGCATTAGCATGTAAATGTTCTATCCGATCAACCACCACTCTCGGAGCCAACAAGGAGTATTCCCATGCCAGAACACACTTACAAACATATAGAGATCACCGGCAGTTCCACCAAAAGTTCCGATGACGCCATTCGTGTTGCCGTTGCGGAGGCGTCACAAAATTTGACCGACCTGCACTGGTATCAGGTTACAGATCAGCGTGGTTTTATTGAAAATGGTGAAATCAAGCACTGGCAAGTCACGGTCAAGATTGGGTTTCGCATAAATCGCTAATAACTGATCCGATGTGTTAACTGTTTTACACGTTTTCGGCCGCTGCACAGGGGCTGGTATGGGCAAGGTTTGAGGTGCCTGCTTATTGCTTTTGAGTGTCGAAACGGTTGCAGTTTGGCAAGCAATCTATCCGGTGCTGAACAATCTGCTCAAGAGTACCGGGATCGCTGTTTCAACCCGTAATATGCGCGGGCCCAGAGAAACTGGTGTACAACCTGCGGCCACCAGTTTTTCTATTTCATAAGGTATAAAGCCGCCTTCCGGGCCGATTACCAAAGTAATTTTTTCGTCAACTCCACTGGGCACTCCCGTGCCGGCGGCGGGGTGAGCGACCAGCCCCTGAGAGCCGAAAACGATTTCGGGTAGTTGATCTTCCACAAAGGGTTTGAACCGTTTGTGCAGCGAGACCTCGGGTAACATAGTGTCACCGGCTTGCTCGAGCCCAAGTAACAGGTTTTGGCGCACGGCATCAGGTCTGAGCAATGGCGTTTGCCAATAGCTTTTTTCGACGCGGTA
>JBFJKD010000062.1:0-9999 GCA_041635095.1 Porticoccaceae bacterium | reverse complement strand
GGTTGGCCTCCAGTAACAGCCCATCGCAGTGGCGATAACGATCCACCACATGTGCGCTGATACTACCCAGGTCGGTAAGTATGCCGAGGCAGCTGTCGGGGCTGCGAAACACAAACTGCACCGGCTCTCGCGCGTCGTGAGGTACTGCCACCGGCTCAACCCGTAGCTCACCGACGTGCAACGCCTGCATATCGGCGATATGGGTAATGCGGACACGGGGTGCATCTCCCGCCGCCTGCGCCGTGCCAGCGGTCATCATCACCGGGATATTGTAGCGACGTGCAAGCGGCATAACACCACGCAGATGATCGCCGTGCTCATGGGTCACCAAAATGGCGGTCAACTGCTCGGGGTGGCGATTGAACCGCGCCAGGCGCAACTCGGTCTCGCGAATGGAAAACCCACAATCCACCAACACGCAGGTATCGCGCCACTCAACCAGCGTGGCGTTGCCTTTGCTGCCACTACCGAGAGAAGCGAAGCGCACGAATTCAGGACAGGTTAGCGCGAATCTTCTTCAACAGACGCAGCGCCTGGGTGCGCTCGACTGCGCCCTGCTCCGCGTCGGTTACGCGCACCTGCACACCTCCGTCACCAGCCCGTACTCGCACCTGATAGTTGGCCCCGAGGGGCGTGTTCACATCTTCGGCCAGGCCCAGCCAACGCTTGAAAAACCCTGGCCCTTCAACTTCCTCGTCATCCCCATAATGGACATCGATAATACCGGCGGTGCGATCCTGATCGACTATGCTAAAACCTTCGTGCGAAACTGCGTAACCCACCGACGCCCAGGCGCGATTGTAGTCGAGCTTAACCAACAGATAGGGTTCGCCATCTTTCGGCGCCACGACGTCCACCTTGGAACCACCACCAATCGCCTGCGCCAACAGAGAGACAGTGCCGCTGGACAGATCGCCTGCAAGGGCGTTGGCCATGACTTCCGCCATACTGCGCTCGCGATCGTCACTGGTGGAGCGCTCCGGCCACGCCGGTGTGGCCACGCTGTCCACCCCGGTCTGAGAATGTAGAATACTGATTTCGGTGCTCTTGAGCTGCACCCCCTGCTCAATTCGGAAGCGAAAGCGGTGTTTGGCTGCGGCATCGTTTTGTAGTTGCACCCACTCCGTCTCGACGACACCCGCAGGCGCGTCGGCTACCGCCGTCGGAATTCCGTTACTGTTAAGAATATTGCGTACGCGGGGCCAGACTTCACCAGGCGTGCGATTAATTAAAATCCAGCGGTTGTCCCCAAGGGACTGAATTTTTACTTCCTGCTCCAGTAAATTGCTCGACACGGACTGTGGACGCGGCACTGTGGCAGTTTCGTCCAGAACGGATGTCTCCGGAATGGTTGGCACCGTATAAAGTTGACCTAACGCGCCTTTATCAAGATCTGCCGGCACCACTATCGGCGCCATTTCACGGGCTTCGCGATAATCGTCACCGCGGTTACGCAGCGCGCCATCATCGCTGAAGAGCCCACAGCCGCTGAGACTCAGAGTCATGCCCGCCAGGGCTGCGCTCAAAATCACCGCGGGGCTTGCTAGATACTTTCTGCTCATATTGGCATCGTTTCCTGGTGCTGATACTGGTGCTGATACTGGTGCTGATAGTAGAGTCACGGCAGTCCTGGTGAACTGGAATATGTGTCGCTTAAGCCCACTATAAAATCCCGGCTTCCTGCATAACAGCCCGCACCGCCGGGCGCAGTGCTTCGGACAAGGGCGTCATCGGTAAGCGAATGGCATCCTGAGACATCCAGCCCATTTCCGCCACCACCCATTTAACCACAATCGGGTTCGACTCAAAAAACAGTGCGTTGTGCACCGGCCGCAAGATCTCATCGATCGCCCGTGCCCGCTGCGCGTCCCCCGCCAGTGCCGCAGCGCAGGCGTCTGCCATGCGGCGCGGCGCGACATTGGCAGTCACCGAAATATTGCCTTTCCCTCCCAGCAGCATCAGCTCAACCGCAGTGAAGTCGTCACCCGAATAGATAGCGAACTCGGGCGGGCATTGTGCGACCAGCCACTGTGCCCGATCCAGCTCACCAGTGGCTTCCTTGACGCCGACAATGTTATCCACCTGTGCCAGGCGCCACACGGTTTCCTGCAGCATGTCACAGGCGGTGCGTCCCGGCACGTTGTAGAGAATTTGCGGAATATCCACCGCCTCGGCGATCCCACGAAAATGCCGGTACAACCCCTCCTGGGTCGGTTTGTTGTAATACGGCACCACCAGTAAACAGGCGTCGGCACCGTTATCCCGTGCGCCCCGAGTCAGTTCAATGGCTTCCTGTGTACTATTGGCGCCAGTGCCAGCGATAACGGGTACCCGCCCCGCCGCGCGCTGCACACAGGTGCGCACCACCCTCAGATGTTCATCCACCGACAGCGTTGCCGATTCGCCCGTCGTGCCCACCGCAACAATGGCACTGGTTCCCTGCTCTATATGCCAATCGACCAGGCGCCCAAGGGCTTCCCAGTCCACGTCCAGGGTTTCCGGCAACATCGGGGTAACCAGTGCGACGATACTGCCGGTGATCATTATGCTGCTCCGCAAAAAAGACAATGGTACTGAGGTGAATTAGCGGGCACAAGCGCCGCCGCCCGAATCGACAATTAATTCGGTTTTTTAGCCCTTTTTCGCCCCTTGCGTTTGCGTTTCGCCGGATAAACTGACTCCGCACCCGGCGGCCTGGTTTTAAAACGGCGATGCACCCAGAGATACTGCTCCGGGGTGACACGAATAAATGCCTCGATAATGTTGTTAATGCGTGTCGCATCGGCGACGTCATCCCCGGACGGAAAATTTTCCAGCGGTGGATGTACCGTCACCCGATAATGACCGTTGGCGAGGCGCACATGGGTAAACGGCAAAACTTTTGCATTCCCGGCTCGCGCTAACTTAGCAGTAGCCGTTACGGACGCGGCGGGTACACCGAAAAAAGGCGCGAAAACGCTTTGTTTTCTTCCGTAATCCTGGTCCGGCGCATACCAGATCACCCGCCCCCTGCGCAGTGCTTTAAGCACGCCGCGCACATCTTCCCGGGGAAACACCGCGCAATCAGGATTATTTGACAGGCGTCCTTTTTGCTGTAAATAGTCGTACACCGGATTCCCGTGTGGGCGGTACATGCCATCGGTCGAATAGTAATGGGCCAGGATCTGACCACCCACTTCGAGGGTGGTGTAGTGCATGGCCATCAGCAACGCCCCCTGACCATTGAGCTGTTCCAGATGTTCGAGACCATGCAGTTCAAAACGTTCGGCAAAACGTCGCCATGGCCACCACCAGGCCATTGCTACTTCAAACAGGGAAATCCCCAGGTCTTCGAAATTTTTTATGAGCAGGAGCTGCCGTTGCTGAGTGGTTTTTTCCGGGAAACACAGCTCCAGATTACGACTGGCGATGGCGCGTCGAAAGCCGCCGACACGCAACAGCACACGCCCCAGCCCGCGACCCAGCCACATCATCATGCCGTACGGCAACAGCGCGGTGAGGCGCCACAGCCCCATGCCGATCCAGGTAAGCCAATAGCGAGGGTGGAGCAGGGAAAGTTTAAAACCAGGGGATTTCATCGACGCACCCGTAGCAAGGACGCGCCATTATATAGCACCTGTCACATCGCTGACCGCCGCGCACGACTCCTCGAGCAGAAGGCCACGCGCGACGGTCTCGATTTAGGTTCTGACCTAACGTCGCAGATCCGCATCCAGATGTTCGACCAACTCCGTCCAGTCCGAATCATCCGCCAGCGCCTCGATCAAAAAAGCGCGCTGACCGGGATTCCAGAACGATGCTTCGACAAGGCTCAGAGCGGGGTCCAACGGACTGTGCTGATCGATAAATTGCGCAATCCCTAATTCGGAGGATGGCAACCCAAGCTGATCGAATAACGCGGATAACGTGTGCGGCGATGTATCCATTCATATTGACCGTGTTAACGTCCCAACCACCGCCACGCGGTGCGCGGCGGGCAAACTTTATAGCCTTTTCAGCGACCTATGATAACGCCGCTGATACGCGGTGATATATCCAGCTAGCCATGCAGGCGCCAGCGCGTCTGATCAAACTCCCGATGAGTTTGAGTGCAGGTGGCTCTGCCGTCCCGCTGCAACTTGAGCAGATGCGCCCACAGGGAATAGCGGGCGTAGGTAAGCACCGCGGGATCCACATCGTCGTACACAACTGGCAGAATTTCCAGCAAGCTGGCTTCGCCAACTTTGCGCATGCCGGACAGGGTTTTTTGCTCGCGCATCAGGCGATGTCGATACAGCATATCCACCACCTTCATCGGCTCTGGAATCAAGTTGCCATGTCCCGGCGCAATACCCGTGAGCGGATAGTCCCGCAACAATTCAAGCGACTGCAAATAATCTTTCATATCGCCGCTGGGAGGAATAATCACTACCGTCGAACCATCCATAATGTGGTCCCCTGAAAATAGTAGACCTTCCTCGCGCAGCAGGTAACAAAAGTGATTCCCCACATGACCCGGAGTATGAATCGCCTCCAGGGTGAACTCGTCGGTAGTTAGTAGCTGTCCATGGCTGATGTTGCGCGCCACAGAAAAAGTCGTATCCTGAAAATGATCCGGTTCGTCCATCACGCAGCCGAACACCTCGGCCCCGGTTAGGGCGGCCAGCTCACGGGTGAGCGGCGAGTGGTCCTTGTGGGTGTGAGTGGCTACGATACGGCGAATTTTCCCTTCACCAGCGGCGAGAATAGCCTGCAAATGGCTGTCGTCCAGCGGGCCTGGATCGAGCACCGTGTATTCATCGCGACCCAATAAATAGGTATTGGTGCCGGGCCCGGTCATCTTGCTACCATTGGGCGCGGTTAGGCGCCGCACCAGTGGCGACCATTGTTCCACAGTAGCGGCACTCACAGCGCGACACCAAAGCAAGCGACTATCACAAGTTCACCATCGGGTCCACGTCCGCATCGTAATCCACCCCCGCCAGACCAAATCCGAACAAGCGCAAAAATTCTGCGTGATAGCCCCCGTAATCGGTCAGTTCATTCACATTTTCCGTGGTAACCTTGCCCCACAGTTCCTGCACTTTGTGCTGCACGCTGTCCTTGAGTTCCAGGCCATCCATACGCAGGCGCCCGACTTCATCCACCTCCCGTTGACCAACGGTGTAAAACTGGCGCGCGAACAAACCCTGGATCTGTTCGATGCAGCCCTCGTGGGAACCTTCTTCCTTCATAATCTTGTAGAGGATGGAAATATACAGGGGCATGATCGGAATGGCCGAGCTGGCCTGGGTGACCAGAGCCTTCAATACCGACACTTTGCACTCGCCGCCAATGACGCGAAGTTTTTTATCGATCTCACCAGCCGCGCGATCCAGATCCCGCTTGGCCATGCCGATGCTGGCATTGCCGTATAACGGCCAGGTCATCTCCTTGCCGATATAGGTGTAGGCCGTCGATTTGCAACCGGGCGCGAGTAATCCCGCGTCGCTCAGTGCATCGATCCACCACTCCCAGTCTTCGCCGCCCATCACCTTAATTGTGTCGGCAATCTCGGCCTCCGTGGCCGGCTCGACCGTAACTTCATCCACGATCATCTTGTCAGTGTTCAGCCCTTTCATGGTATAGGAATCACCAATCGGCTTGAGACTCGAATTGTAAGTAATACCGGTACGCGGATCGGTGCGCCGCGGCGACGCCAGGGAGTACACCACCATATCCACCGGGCCCATGCCATTTTGCAACGTCGCGATAACCTCCCGCTTTATTTCATCGGAAAACGCATCACCGTTAATGCCTTCGGCATACAATCCTGCCTTGCGCGCCGCCGCCTGCATGGCGGCGGTATTGTAATAACCGGCGCTGGCGGTGCGATTATCGCTCGGCGGTTTTTCAAAAAACACGCCCAGGGTATCCGCCCCGCAGCCGAAAGCTGCGGTGATGCGCGACGCCAGCCCGTAACCCGTGGACGAACCGATAACCAACACCTTCTTGGGTCCATTGGCAATTGGACCTTTGCTTTTAACGTAATCAATTTGTTGCTGCACATGCGCCGCACAACCCGTCGGATGAGCGTTGGTACAAATAAATCCGCGAATCTTTGGCTTGATAACCATGGTTACTCCCGTAAGCTGCTGCCCGGAGGGCGCAGCTGATTAACTTGCGTGCCAGTCACCGTGCGCGACGTCGAATATCAGCGCCAGCCACCGCGGCCTGAGCAGCGGAATGATACCTTGAACCGCCCTCTCGCTCTACCGGACCCTTGTGACGCTTTCCTTGGGTGCGCGGCAACCCGGTGCATCGGTTTGTGACACAATAATGCCAAGCCTGTTATTCCAACCGTGTTGGACCGGCGGGTCCCGCTATAAAACTGGGGGTTCGGTCATTATGGTACGCATCGGCGACAGCCTGCGCGGCAAACGGGTTCTGATTACCCAATGCGAAGATTTTATGGGTCCAGTATTGTGTGACGTGTTCCGCACACATGGCGCCGAAGTCATTGCCAACGGGCAAATGTTGGCCGACCCGCGCGCTGCTGAGCAGATTGTCGCTGCAGCGGGCACGGTTGACGTACTGATCGCCAATCTGGCGGTGCCCCGGCCCCGCACCGACGTACATCAGGTCACGGATGAAGAGTGGCGACATGTTTTTAGCCATATGGTCGACCCGTTGCCGCGCCTGTGTCGATCGGTACTGCCCGCCATGATGGAACGTCGTAGCGGTAAAATTGTGGTAATGGGCAGCGCCTCGGCGCTGCGGGGGATGAAGCAGGCGTCCACCTATAGCGCCGCGCGCGGCGCCCAAATCGCCTACGTGCGCGCTGCGGGCGCCGAACTGGCTGAATACAATGTTCATATTAATCTGATCGCACAAAATTTTGTGGACAACCCCACCTACTTTCCACCGGAAGTACAGGCCAGCGATGCCTTTAAACAACGACTGCAACAGGAAGTACCGC
Source organism: Porticoccaceae bacterium (assembly GCA_041635095.1). Lineage (GTDB taxonomy): Bacteria > Pseudomonadota > Gammaproteobacteria > Pseudomonadales > Porticoccaceae > JBFJKD01. Next base: position 3,062 of record JBFJKD010000062.1, on the reverse strand, counting down.
TGCAACGGCTGGCCACCCCGCAGGAAGATGCCCTGTTTGCGGTATTTTTGGCCTCCAGTGAAGTGAAATTTTTTGTTGGCCAAAGTTTTCCGTTTGCCGGTGGCTGGGTAACATAAACACCATGATCAGCGACCCATTTTTCTATTTATGTGCTATTCCGGCGGTGCTGATATTCGGCCTCGCCAAGGGCGGTTTTGGTGGCGGTATCGCGGTAGTCTCAGTACCGTTAATGACCCTGGCCATACCCCCGGTGCAGGCGGCGGCGATACTGCTGCCGATACTGATTGTGATGGATGTGGTTGCCATGTGGAGCTTTCGCGGCCAGTGGAGCAAAGACAATTTGCGCTATTCCCTGCCCGGCGCCCTGTTGGGTGTCGTCCTCGGCGCGTTTACTTTTCGCTACCTGTCGGAAGATGCCATCCGCATTTTGATCGGCGTTATCGCCGTGGCATTCTGCCTCAACTACTGGCTGAAACCGTCCCTGGAAAAAAAATCCGAGCCAAGCCTGTTACGCGGCAGCCTGTGGGGTACCGTGGCCGGATTTACTAGTTTTGGTATTCACGCCGGCGGACCGCCGTTAAGTATTTATTTACTGCCGCAAAAAATGAGTAAAACCCTGCTGATGGGTACGTTTGCGATTTTTTTTGCAGTGGTGAATTTCGTAAAGCTCGTCCCTTATACATGGCTGGGACAGTTCGATCACACCAATCTTTTAACCGCCCTGGTGTTAACGCCGCTGGCGCCGGTCGGCGTACGACTGGGCTATTTCCTGTTGCACAAAATTAGCGAACAGCTGGTGTATCGGCTGTGTTATTTTTTCCTGTTCGTGGTGGGCATCAAACTACTTTACGATGGAGGGATGGGGATATTGTCCTAGCTTTCGATTTCGGCATAACGCGGACTTGCGGTATCAGCTGCGGCGGCCCCGGCACGGCCCACAAAAGCACCTTCTTTGGTAATATTAAGCTCCGACACTTGACACCTCCATAAACTTGCGAATCTGGCCCACTACCATCACGACGTACGGTGACTGAATTATAGTGCGATCATCGTGTTCAATCGTAATTCCTCCGGAAGATTCGCTAACAATCGCCCGAACAACATGTTCAGGAGGCTTTTTCATAAAAGAAAGCCTGCCGTTGGCATGCAACAGACAATGTCGAATAGTCGTTGCTTTTAGGAGGAACGACCATACTGGATCGGTTGGCGCTATTCCCAGTAATGGAATCAGAGGTTCGTACCTTCGAATCGACCTATTTTTGCCGAGCTCGGGTCCCTCCGGCCCTGCTGCTTTCCACTTTAAGTAAAGATATTCCTCAAGAAACGCGTAAGCCATCAGGAACGCATTTGCAGCAACGTATTGCTCTTAATTAACCAGCACCGTGCGCTCGTATCAATCATCTACCGTGTCAGCCATTTGTGCTAACTGAGCGCGAGTGAAATTATGGAATCTCACTATATTGTTGAGATTGTGGCTCTCCAAATAACGGAAGAATTGTTCGATTTTCTTGTCCATGAATTCACAGAACCATTATGTGATCGACTGCCCCTGCCAACCATGTATAGCTCTATCTTGCCACGAGCGACACGGGTAACTCATTTATAATACATACTGTTCATTCTGGCGATAAAGTCCGCAAGATTGGTGTGATGCAAGCCCGCATCTTTAACCGGAGACTCAATCGGAACACTCAGAATATTTGCCAGCACACTGTAGGCTATGGCGTCGATTTCAGTGGGCGTGTTACCCATAAAAAAAGGTTTTTTATCCAGCAGCTCGGCCAGGGCAATCATATCCTTGATCCCAATCGCACGAATTTCGTGCAATGAATGCTTGCCTATGCCGTGACCCATTAGCTGACGTTTGACGTTGCGCCTGACAATGGGCGCCAGAATAAGGCGCAATGGTTTGGGAATACCGCCAAGCACAATATCGCGAAACTTATGCCAGTTGGACTTCACCATCCAGCGTTCGTATACCATCACCCAATACAGGTTTTCCTCCAGCAACCGCCGCAGCGCGTGCGCCAGGGCTTTTTGCTCAGATGTTAGTGATATATCCAGATCACAGCTAAACTCGCCGTTGAGGTACTCGATAATAAAACCGGAATCCCCCATTTTATTGCCGCGATGCTCTATCCACGGCAGCTTCTTTTTGGGTCCATTAAACGGCGCGGCATCGATCACCGTTTCGTAAGGTATATCGGCCATTTTAAGGTAGGTTTCGAGCTTCAGACAAAAAGGACTGACCGAAGCAAGTCCCCAGGCCCCTGGAATTTGGTGAACAATTACCTTCTCCATTTTTCCTCCGCCGACGCACGCCGTGCATTAAGCACGCTTTATTTGCAATTAACTTTTCTCAAATAACCCATGCCGTCCTTTACCCTGTGCAAAATCAAGTGCACCTTGCCGGCCATCTACCTCCAGTGATGCCACACTACCGGCGAACTCGCTATGCAGCGCATCCTGCAAAGATAGACCCTGTTGTTCATACACCGAGCGTCGGTCATTGCGCAGGCAATGTTGAGGAAAGCTGGCGATTTCATGGGCCAGCGCTTCCGCCTGCGCTCGCGCTTCGCCGTTGGGGACAACCCGGTTTGCCAGGCCCATGGCATACGCTTCTGTGGCAGCGACCGGACGCCCGGTAAGAATCAGGTCCATGGCTCGCCCGATACCGATAATACGCGGCAATCTAACGGTGCCGCCGTCAATCAGCGGCACACCCCAACGCCGGCAGAAAACGCCAAAAATTGCACTTTCTTCCGCAATCCGTATGTCACACCACAGCGCCAATTCCATTCCGCCCGCGACGGCGTAGCCCGCAACTGCCGCTATAACGGGTTTGGACAGCAGCATCCGACTCGGACCCATCGGGCCATCGCCACGGGCCTCCAACCGATTGCGTCGCGACTTGTCCGCCAGCGCCTTGAGGTCGGCGCCGGCACAGAACGTACCATTGGCACCGTAGAATACTGCCACCCGCGCTTCATCATCCGCATCAAACTGGCGAAACGCTTGTGCCAGTGCTTTCGCGGTCGGACCGTCAACCGCATTGCGCGCTT
>JBFJKD010000061.1:0-10032 GCA_041635095.1 Porticoccaceae bacterium | reverse complement strand
CAGGCGCTGGGGCGAACCTGGCTACGCCGCCCCGAGATGCTCGCCACGGTGTCTTTGGACCGGGAACAGCGGGAGTTGCTCGACGAATATCGCAGTGCGATTGTCGGCACCGCAGAATCGACAGGCACTCCACAGGCCGATGCTGGCGACGGGACAGGCGAAATCGGGACAGACGAAACATAGTATTACTAACGCAAGGTATTTTTACGTATTCAGGAGCAGGTCATGAGCAAGAACAAAATTATCGCTGAACTAGAAGCCGAACAAATGGGTAAAACACTGCCCGAGTTTAGCCCTGGGGACACGGTTGTGGTACAGGTGAAAGTTACGGAAGGTACCCGGGAGCGTTTGCAAGCCTACGAAGGGGTTGTTATCGGTATTCGCAACCGCGGCCTTAATTCCGCGTTTACGGTGCGCAAAATCTCCAACGGGATTGGCGTGGAGCGCACCTTTCAGACCTATAGCCCGCAGGTCGAAAGCGTTGCATTGAAACGCCGTGGCGACGTGCGCCAGGCCAAACTGTACTATTTGCGGGAACTGTCCGGGCGTGCAGCGCGCATCAAGGAAAAACTTGTCTGAAGGCGAGATCTCTGCGGTGCGCGGGCGCGACATAAGCGCGATACCGACACCGCAGGTAAAAAAGGCGGCCACGGCCGCCTTTTTTTATGCATCCGTGTGCTCAAGGGACCTGCAGCGCGCGATGCAAGAATCGTTTACAGTAGCGTCATGGATACCTTTCCCGAGCAAGCGCTGATTGAGAATTACCTGGACGCGCTGTGGATGGAGAAGGGACTAAGCGCCAATAGTCTGGCGTCCTATCGGCGCGACCTTGTCGCGTTCGCACGCTGGCTGGTGGCGCAAGGCAGCGACCTGTTAACGGCCGATGAGGTGTTACTGCAGAATTACCTTGCCGATTGTGCGCGGCGCAAAATTAGCTCGCGCTCAATCTCACGCGCACTCTCCTGTCTGCGGGGCTTTTACAAGCAGGGGTTACGGCACAAGCGCATCAACCGCGACCCCACCGCATTGGTGCAGAATCCGCGTTTGGGGCGGCCCTTGCCCAAAACCCTCAGTGAAGGTGATGTGGAGCGTTTACTAATGGCGCCAGATGTTGAATCTGTTCTGGGTTTACGGGACAAAACCATGCTGGAACTACTTTATGCTACCGGGTTAAGGGTGACTGAATTGGTGGATCTGACCCTGGCGCAGTTGAACCGACGTCAGGGTGTGGTGCGTGTGTTTGGTAAGGGTGGTAAGGAACGTCTGGTGCCAGTGGGTGAGGAGGCGCTGGCCTGGCTCGATCGTTATCTGGGCGGTACTCGCCTCGAGTTGTTGGGGGCACGGGAAAGCGAGCGGGTTTTTCTGAGTCAGCGCGGTCAGGGCATGACCCGCCAGACTTTCTGGCATCGGATCAAACACTGGGCGCAGCTGGCGCATATCGACAAGCCGTTGTCGCCACATACCCTGCGTCATGCCTTTGCGACGCATTTGCTGGATCACGGTGCGGATTTGCGGGTTGTGCAACTATTGCTGGGGCATACGGATTTATCCACCACACAGATATATACCCACGTGGCGCGCAGTCGTATGAAATCGCTCCACGCGCAGCACCACCCGCGCGGTTAGCACGGAACCTCGTCGAGTACTGGGGTTCAAACGTTTACTTTTATCGGAGTGCGTTATGTTAAAACCTATTGTCCTTGCGTGCGTGGCCCTCGTCCTGAGCAGTACGTTAAGTGTGTCACCCGCTGTTGGATCGCAAGCGGAAGGCACCGCTATCGATGCGGCCCGGGCACAGCAAATTATTCTACGGTTGCAGCAGGCGCGTCCCGATCTCGAATACAGCGATGTGACACCGAGTCCGATCGTGGGTATTTATCAGGTGCAAATTGTCGGCGGGCCGGTGTTGTATGTCGTCAACGATGGCGAGTATTTTTTTGATGGCAATCTTTACGCGGTGCGCCCCGGTGCGTTTCTCGACGTGCGTGACGCTGCTCTGATTAAGCCGCGCAAGGCGATGATGGCGGCGATTCCCAGGAAAAACATGATTATTTTTTCTCCTGCGGGGGAAACCCGTGCGGTGATCAACGTGTTTACGGACGTAGATTGTGGGTTCTGCCGGAAACTGCATCAGGAAGTCCCCCAGATAAATAGCCTGGGCATAGAGGTGCGCTACCTGGCGTTTCCGAGAGCGGGGCTAGATTCAGAATCCTATCGCAAGATTGCCACGGCCTGGTGTGCCAAAAATCCCCAGGAGACGCTGACCCGACTAAAAAATGGCGAGGCTGTCCCGATTGATGTATGTGCAAATAATCCGATAGCGGAACAGTATCAACTCGGTCAGCAAGCGGGCGTCAACGGCACGCCCGCGATTGTGTTGATGGACGGTACATTACTGCCGGGATATCGTCCTGCGAGTGTACTGGCGCAAATTCTGGGTCTGAACCCGGGAGATAACGCCGCGCCGGATTGACAGCAACAGGGCGCGCAATTAAGGTTGCCGTCTTTCGTTTTTAGCCTTGAGGGGAGTCCCGTGAAAACGGTCAAAGTCGGTGTGTGCGGCCTGGGTACGGTCGCCTCCGGCACTATTAATGTATTGACTCGCAATGCCGACGACATCGCCGCGCGGGCGGGCTGTGACATCGTTATTGCGCAGATCGGTGCGCGTCGCGATAACGCCGCCTGCGACACCGCTGGTGTGGCGATCACGCGGGATATCTTCGCGGTGGTGAACAATCCTGAAATTGATATTGTGGTTGAGTTGATCGGCGGCATTGATGTTGCCCGCGAGCTGGTATTGCAAGCCATTAGCAACGGTAAACAGGTCGTAACGGCGAACAAGGCGCTGATTGCCGAGCATGGCAACGAAATTTTTGCAGCTGCTGAGGCGCGCGGCGTCACGGTCGCATTTGAAGCCGCGGTCGCTGGTGGTATTCCGATTATTAAAGCGCTGCGTGAAGGGTTGGTGGCGAATCGGGTGCAGTGGTTGGCAGGCATCATCAATGGTACCGGCAATTTTATTCTAAGCCAGATGCGCGATAAAAATCGTAGTTTCGGCGAGGCCCTGGCGGAAGCGCAACAGCGCGGTTATGCCGAAGCTGACCCCACCTTTGATGTGGAGGGTATCGATGCCGCCCACAAGCTGGTGATACTCGCGGCCATCGCCTTTGGCATGCCGCTGCGCTTTGACGCGGTGTACACCGAGGGTATCAGTTCTATTTTACCGGAGGACGTGGCCTACGCCGAAGAACTGGGTTATCGGATCAAGCACCTGGGTATAGCTCGGCGCGCGCAGGACGGCATTGAATTGCGAGTGCATCCCACGCTGGTGCCGGAGGACCGTTTACTGGCTCAGGTTGGCGGCGTGATGAATGCCATTATGGTGAAAGGAGATGCGGTCGGACCCACGCTGTATTACGGGGCTGGCGCCGGTGGCGAAGCCACGGCATCCGCCGTTATTGCCGATCTTGTCGATGTCGCACGGGGCTTGCAATGCGCGCCAGTAAGCCGGGTGCCACATTTGGGTTTTGCACCGGATGCGGTGCGCGATTACGCAGTGCTCGATATCACCGCCATTGAAACGGCCTATTATTTACGGCTATCGGTGCTCGATCGACCTGGCGTGCTATCGAAGTTGGCGCAAATCGTCAGCAGTCGCAGTATCAGCATTGAGGCCATTATTCAGAAACAACCGTTGCCGGATGAAGATCACGTACCCCTGATTATGCTCACCAATCGGGCACGGGAGCGGGATATTCTGGACGCGGTCGCCGCTATGGAGGCCCTCGATGCGGTACTGGGGGAGGTCACGCACCTGCGGGTCGAGTCTCTCAACGGATAATATCTTTGCCGATCATTGCGGTTAAAATAGCGCCTTAGCCCCGCCAGATCTTTTCGGCGGGACCATTTATTGACGAAGAATAGCCCACAGTGAAATATATCAGCACCCGCGGCACCGCTCCCGCACTGTCCTTTGAAGATGTTGTCCTCACGGGTATGGCCCCGGACGGTGGCCTGTTTGTTCCGCAACACTTGCCGCGTTTCAGCGGCGACGAAATTGCCAATTGGGTCGGTCTGCCCTATACGGAGCTGGCCTTCAAGGTGATGTCACCGTTTGTAGCGGGCGCCGTTCCGGATGAGGATCTGCGTCGTATTCTTGATTCCAGCTACAGCACCTTCCGTCATCGGGCGATAGCACCCCTGGTGCAAAGCGGTCACAACGAATGGATTCTGGAATTGTTTCACGGACCGACCCTGGCGTTTAAGGATTTCGCGTTGCAGTTTCTCGGGCATTTGCTCGATTATCTGCTGGCCCAGCGTGGTCAGAAAGTGGTGGTGCTGGGGGCGACTTCCGGGGACACCGGTTCTGCGGCCATTGAAGGTTGTCGTCGCTGTGAAAACATCGATATTTTTATTCTGCATCCCCACCACCGCGTATCCGATGTACAACGCAGGCAAATGACCACAGTGGCCGACGGCAATGTGCATAATATTGCCCTGCAGGGCAACTTTGATGACTGTCAAAACATGGTCAAGGCAAGTTTTGCGGACCAGTCCTTTTTGCCGCAGGGTCGTCAGCTGGTCGCCGTCAACTCCATTAACTGGGCGCGGATAATGGCCCAGATCGTCTATTATTTCTGGGCAGCGCTGGCGGTTGGAGCGCCGCGGCGCCCGGTGTCCTTTGCGGTCCCCACTGGTAACTTTGGGGATATTTTTGCGGGTTACCTGGCCCGCCAGATGGGCCTGCCGGTGCAGCAATTAATTATCGGCACCAACGCTAACGACATTCTGCACCGCTGTATCAGTGGCAATGATCTCAGTAAGAAGCCCCTTATTCACAGCCTGTCACCCAGTATGGATATTATGATCTCGAGTAACTTTGAACGGTTGCTGTTTGATTTATACGGCCGTAACGGCGCCGCCATAAAAGCCCTGATGGCGCAGTTTGCCAGTGGCAGTGCGACCCTTGATGAAGGGGCGTTGAGGCAGGCGCGGGCGCTGTTTTCAAGCCATCGACTCGACGACCAACAAACTATTGCCACCATCCGTGCTGAGTACGAGATCAGTGATTATCTACTCGATCCGCATACGGCGATCGGCCTGGCGGCCGGACGTCAGTGCCGACGCGACCTCGACACGCCGCTGATCTGTCTCGCCACTGCTCATCCGGCAAAATTTCCAGAGGCCGTCCAACAGGCGGGCTACCCGCACAATCCACCATTGCCCCACCATATGGCGGATCTGTTTGCCCGTGCCGAGCGATTCGAGGTACTGCCTGACGATATCGCGCAGGTCCAGGCTTTTATCGCGAGTCATCTTACCGCGTAGGGGTGCACAGCATGGATGAGTTTCATCCCAGCATACGCGTCCGCGAAGTCACCCCTTTCAGCGATGGGCTGTCCCCTGCCTTTTCCACCCAGACCGGGTTACTACTGCAGCGTATTTATCGTGCCCGGGATATCAACGACACGCAACAGTTAGCCCTGGGTCTTGCGGGGTTACCCGCACCAGGTCTGCTGTACGGCATCGGTGCGGCGGTTGAGCTACTGATAACTGCGCTGCGTCGGGATCAATCCATATTGATCGTTGGCGATTTTGATGCGGATGGCGCCACCAGCACAGCACTTGCAGTGCTGGCATTGCGGGCCTTGGGCTGTGGGCGTGTGGATTTTCTGGTCCCCAACCGCTTTGCATACGGTTACGGATTGACGCCAGAAATCGTGGCGCTGGCTACCCAGCGCAAACCCGACTTGATTATCACCGTCGACAACGGTATTTCCAGTGTCGCCGGGGTAGCGGCCGCGCAAGAAGTGGGTATTCGCGTGCTGATTACCGACCACCATTTGCCGGGTCGCGAAATTCCGGCGGCCGCTGCCATTGTCAACCCCAACCAGCCCGAGTGCACATTTCCCAGCAAAAATTTGGCCGGCGTTGGGGTTATTTTTTATGTGCTCAGCGCGCTGCGGGCGGCCCTCCGGGCACAAAACTGGTTTGCGGAGCGCGGCATCGACGAGCCCAATATGGCGGTATGGCTGGATCTGGTAGCGCTGGGAACCGTGGCGGATATGGTGCCACTCGACCAGGTTAACCGCATTCTGGTGCATCAGGGCCTGCAACGTATTCGCGCTGGGCAGGCGCGCCCCGGCATATGCGCTCTGCTGGAACTGGCCGGGCGGGAGCGCGAACGCATTGTTGCGTCGGACCTGGGTTTTGCGGTGGGTCCGCGCCTGAACGCAGCCGGGCGTCTGGAGGATATGGCGATCGGCATCGAATGCCTGTTGAGCGACGACCCTTTTGCGGCACGCGCGCTGGCGGTACAGCTCGACGAACTGAATCGGGATCGGCGCGCCATTGAGGCAACGATGCAGCACGAGGCCCTGCAAATTCTCGCCGAACTCGATCTGTCGGACGAGCAGCTCCCCTGGGGGCTGTGCCTGTTTGACGGCAACTGGCATCAGGGCGTGGTGGGTTTGTTGGCTTCCCGCGTGAAAGAACGTCTGCATCGTCCGGTTATTGCGTTTGCCGATGCGGGTAATGGCGAGTTAAAAGGTTCGGTTCGCTCCATATCCGGGTTCCATATTCGCGACGCGCTGGATGCGGTGGCCACCAGGAATCCCGGACTGGTGAGCAAGTTTGGCGGGCATGCCATGGCGGCGGGCCTGTCTTTGCCACGGGAAAATTTTGCGGCTTTTGTACACGCTTTTGACGATCAGGCTCGCCTTCAGTTAGCGCTGGAAGATCTCGCGGTGGAACTGGTGACGGACGGCGAGTTGGCCAGTGGTGAGATCACCCTCGACTGCGCACGTCAACTACGCGATGGCGGGCCCTGGGGGCAGCACTTTCCAGAGCCGAGCTTCCACGGTACGTTTCGCGTACTGCAATACAAAGTGGTGGGCGCGAAACATTTGAAACTGGTATTGACGGCCGATGATAACAACGCGGGAGATTCGGCGACAGCTCCGACCCTGGATGCGATCGCTTTTAATGTGGTGGATCAGCACTGGTCCGGTCACTTACCGGAGCGCGTGAAAATGGTCTATCGTCTCGATGTTAACTTTTACCGCGGCGTCGAGTCGTTACAGTTAATGATCGAACATTTATTGCTGGACTAAATTAAGATTTTTGCTGTTTACTGAAACGAAACGGATATCCCGACGTGCCAGCCAAGCCAGCGGGATGGCTTTTTTACCGGTAGCGAGCAGGATTTGCGTAAGCGTTTTAGGGCACTGGACGGGCTATGACTGAACAAGCAAAAAAATACCGTTGTCTGGCATGCAGTTATCAGGGCAAAAATTTTCCGCAGGGAAGTTGCCCCGCTTGCGGCTCCGCCAATGTTCGCCGCACCACGGCTAGCAATGCCAATGCCACGCCCCGGGTAAGACCTGCTTATAACCTGTGGTTGTGTATCGCGCTGTGGGTTCTACTGTTGTTCTCTATCTATAACAAACTTACTGCGTAGTAAGCCGTTTTCTTGGTGTCGGAGCCTGCGCAAACAGCGCGCGGATCGCTGGCAAGTGTGTCTGAATTCTGAATCTCGAAATACGTAACCCCCCGCTACATTTTTCCGTGTTTGTGCATGGTACGCTAAATAATCAGCGGTACGTATTGTACTGGCAATGAAAGCCGGATTCCTTGCAAATGTTACTGTGCGGTAACATAATGATCTGCGCTGGCCATCAAACAATAATCTGGACGGAATAAGCATGAGATTAAAGAATAAAGTGGCGTTGGTAACCGGCGCGGGGGGACCGATGGGGCTCGGTGTCGCCAAGCGGTTTGCCGAAGAGGGTGCCTCGCTGATTGTGACGGATATTTCCGGCAGTCGCCTGCAACAGGGCATAGCGGAAATTACACCGTTGTTGGCAAACGACGCAAAGCTGCACGCCTTGCGCTCCAGCGTGCTGGTGGAGCAGGAGGTCGAAGAGCTGCTCGCGTCGGCAACAAAAGAATTTGCCCATATCGATATTCCGATCAATATCGTCGGCGGTCTGCGCGAGGCGAGTTATCGACCTTTATTAGATATCGAGGAAAAACGCTGGGATGAAACCTTTGAAATGAACCTCAAAGGGATATTTTATCTGGTGCGCAAAATTGGTCCGCGCATGTTGGCACGACAATATGGAAAAATAGTAAATATTTCCTCCATCGAGTTTGCGGGTTCCTCGGGCCACGCAGATTATTCTGCGGCCAAAGCGGCGGTGACCTCCTTGACCCGGAGTCTGGCCCTGGAACTGGCCCCCCATATTAATGTCAACTGCATTGCGCCGGGGGCGATTAAAACAATGGCGTTGGCGGCGGTGGGAGACGCGGCCATTGAAAAAATACAGCGGGCCTGTCTGCTGCAACGCCTCGGCGAACCATTGGATATCGCTAACGCAGCCCTGTTTTTAAGCAGTGAAGAATCGAGTTTTATCACTGGCGTCACGATTCCGGTATCGGGCGGCATCTGGCCGGCATTGTAATTTTACGGCGCGGGTCACTTGAGAGTTCGGAATTATATTTATAAAGATAAATTATCGGAGTGCATATGCTGATTACACAAGGTAAAACCTACGAAGATATCTACAACGCATTTCAATGGAAGGTGCCGCAGCACTTTAATATGGCGCACCACTGCGTGGACAAACACGCGGCTGATCCTGCACGGGTAGCGCTTATTTATGAAACCTTAAAAGGCGAAGTGCGGGAATACACCTTTCGCAACATTCAGCAGTACGCCAATCAGTTCGCCAATGCTCTGATCGGTCTGGGGGGCAAACCCGGTGATCGAATCACCCTGCTGCTGGGACAGGCCCCGGAGACTGCGATAGCACATATTGCCTGCTGGAAGGCGGGACTGATTTCCTGTCCGACATCGGTGTTGTTCGGCGCCGACGCCATTGAATATCGCCTGAATGACAGCCGCGCCAAAATATTGATCACCGACCAGGCCAATTTTGCCAAGGTGGAAGAAGTCTGGGACAGGGCACCGCACCTTGAAAAAGTGTTGTTAACCGACGGCGCACAGGGTAGAGGCGGAGATTTTTGGTCAGTGCTGGAGAAAGGTTCCGATCAATTCACCACGGTTAACAGCCGCGCCGACGATCCTGCGTTTATTTGCTACACGTCGGGCACTACCGGTAACCCCAAGGGTGCGCTGCACGCCCATCGATGCCTGCTCGGGACTCTGCCCGGCATTGAGTATTGCAATAATTTTTTTCCGCAACCGGGTGATTTGAATTGGTCCCCGGCGGACTGGGCCTGGGTGGCGGGGTTGATGGACATTCTTACTCCCTCCTGGTTTTACGGTGTCCCCGTATTGGCATTTCGTGCGCCGGGGTTTGATCCGGAGCAGGCCTATCATATGCTGGCCAAGCACCGGGTGCGCAATGCGTTGTTGACTCCGACCATGTTAAAAATGATGCGCCAGGTGCCCGATGCCATGCAGCGCTACGACGTCCAATTGCGCTCGGTATTCAGCGGTGGGGAAGCAGTGGGCGCGGCATTGTTTGAGTGGGCCAATGAATCCCTGGGGGTGCGCGTCAATGAGGTGTACGGTCAGACGGAATGCAACCTGGTGCTGGGTAATTGCGCCGAAGTGCTCCCCGCAAAAGCCGGGTCTTTGGGCAAGGCGATTCCCGGACACGTTGTGGCGATTATCGATGAACACAGCGGTGAGCTACTGCCGCCCGGGACCGAGGGCCAGATTGGTGTCCGCAAGGGCGATCCGGTGATGCTGCTGGAGTACTGGAATAACCCGGACGCTACCCGCGAAAAATATATCGGTGACTGGCTGTTGATGGGCGATAACGGGATCATGGATGAAGACGGCTATTTCTGGTTCAAGGGCCGCTCTGATGACGTTATCACCAGCTCTGGCTATCGTATTGGTCCCGGTGAAATTGAAGATGCGTTGTCGCGCCACGCGGCGGTGGCCATGTCCGCGGCCATTGGTGTGCCCGATCCGGTGCGCACCGAAAGCATCAAGGCATTTATTATTCTGGCCGAAGGTTACACCGCCAGCGAAGAACTCGAAAATGATATTCGCCAGAT
>JBFJKD010000060.1:0-10044 GCA_041635095.1 Porticoccaceae bacterium | reverse complement strand
GGCAACGCACTGAAGTTTTACTCGTCTGTGCGTCTCGATATTCGCCGTATCGGGGCGGTTAAGGACGGCGAGGAGGTGATCGGCAACGAGACCCGGGTGAAAGTGGTAAAAAACAAGGTCGCCCCGCCGTTTAAACAAACTGAATTTCAGATACTGTATGGCTCAGGCATCAACCGGTTGGGGGAAGTTATCGATCTCGGGGTCAAATGTGGCCTGGTGGACAAGGCCGGTGCCTGGTACGCCTACAACGGGGATAAAATCGGCCAGGGCAAGAGCAACGCCTGTGACTATCTGAAGGCCAACCCTGCGGTGGCGGCTGAAATCGAGGGCAAGATTCGCGAACAGTTACTGCCCCCACCCGCCAAGAGAGATGCGGCTAAAAATGGTCAGGTCAGCAAGGATGGACAGGCGGACGTCGAGGCGGGTAGCGAGGCGTGAGCGCACACTGGCGCTGCTGGCCTAAGACGGCCTAAGGTAAATTCGTGCCCTGCGCGGAGACCAGATGTGGTCCGTAAATCTCGATAAATTGCCGTGGCAGGCGCGCGGGTCGACCGGAGCTGATATTGATACAGACCAGGTGCCAGCGGCCGGTGAACAGGGTTTTTTTGTCTGCGTCACGGACGATCTGAAAGCGGCGCTCCATCGTCAACTTCAGGTCGGACGTGACGAGCCAGGTGGCCACGCTGAGTTGTTCGCCGGTGAACGCTGCTGCAAGATATTCGTAGTCGGCCTTGGTAATCGCCATGGCCCGGTCCACATTCAACCAGTCAGTCATCGTCAATCCCAGGTGCGCCGAATGCTGCCATGCCGTGTCTTCACACCACTTTAAATAGGCAATATTGTTGACGTGTCCCAGGCCATCAATACTTTCTTCCGTAACAGTGAGTTGCTGAAGGAAGGGTTTGGGATAGAGCCATGAAATCGGCATAGTCAATATTCGCCCTGGTGGAAGTTAAGCTGTTCCGAGTGCGACTTGCAGATCGGACGGCGACCGCAATGCAGCAGTGCCCAGTATCCGGCGCCCAGTATCCGGTATCCAGTATCCCGGGACAACGTGGCCGCTGTTGAATCGGTCGGTCAGTACCGCTACCCTTGCCTGAAAGGTCGTCTGCATCTGACTGGCCGTTTGAGTTTAACCAGCTGGCGATACGCGATCAGACGGTATTTTTTGCAGACGCAGAGTGGCGTATGACGCAGAGTAACGTATATGGATGCATATCAGGAAATGATTGCCACCCTGGCTTTGGTCATGGGTGTGGGCTGGGCCAGTGGCATCAATCTGTACGCTGCGGTGGCGGTGCTCGGGTTTCTGGGTATCAGCGGCAACATCGATTTACCGCCTGATCTTGAGGTCTTGCAAAACCCTCTGGTGATCGGGATTGCCGGGTTGATGTACGTGGTGGAATTTTTTGCCGATAAAACCCCCGGTGTGGACACCGCCTGGGACACCTTGCACACCTTCATCCGTATTCCCGCTGGCGTATTGCTGGCGGCTGGGGCGGTTGGCGATGTGACACCGGCGTTGCAGATCAGCGCCGGGTTAGTCGGCGGCGCCATGGCCACGGGCAGTCACTTTACCAAGGCCTCATCACGGGTACTGATCAATACTTCCCCGGAACCTTTTAGCAACTGGGCGGCTTCTATCGGCGAAGACCTGATGGTATTCGCCGGGATCTGGGCCATGCTGAATCACCCGGTGCTATTCGTTGCCCTGATGATTTTGTTTATTGCACTGGTGATCTGGTTGATGCCGAAAATATGGCGTCTGGCCGGTGCGGTAATGCGCCGTATCGGGCGCTGGTTGGGGCTGGTCAAGGACGCCGAACCGGTATCAGGTGCGCATAGGCCCTCCGACGGCCCGCCTCTATAAGCACTAGCCGCTTGGAGGGATTGAGCAGCAGGTTTTATGTGTTGGAGAGAATGGTGTTATGACCGAAATCCAAACAATTGACGCCAGTGACGTTCAACAGCTCGGGAAAAACCTGCGAGCAGCCGCCATGAATCTGCTGGCGCGCCGCGAGCATTCGCGGCAGGAGCTGGAGCGTAAGCTGCACGGTAAGTTAGCCCCGGACCCTGTCCAGTTGGGCGCTGTGCTGGACCGCCTCGAGCAGGACGGTCTCCTTTCTGATAGCCGCTACGCGGAGGCGTTTTGCAATGCGCGTATGCGTGTCGGTAAGGGTCCGGTGCGAATTCGAGCCGAATTGCGCGAGCGCGGTGTCGTGGAAGACCTGGTGGACTGCGTGTTGCGCGAGCTCGACGTGGATTGGGTGATGCGGGCGCAGGACGTACTGCAAAAACGGTTTGGATCGGCAGTATCTGCCGACCAGCGTGCCACGGCGCAGCGCATGCGGTTTTTGCAGTACCGGGGATTTACCTCTGAGCAAATTCGCGCCGCCCTGAAATCGGTTGCATCTCTGGATTAGTCGTCGTTACGCAGGCCGCCATATCGTCGATCCGGGTTAAGTATTGAAGCTAACCAGGCATCTCGCTAAAAATCTCTACCAGACGTTGTTCGACCCAGCTGTCGAGCCGCAGGTTGCGCAAAAATCCACAGTGTCCCCCGTTGTCGGTGCGTTCGATGGTCAGCGAACCCGGTGGTTGTATTGCGCTGAGATCGGCCGCGGGAACCAGCGGGTCGTCGGCACTGGTAATCAACCACGCGGGACAGCTCAGGTGTGCGAGGCGCTGGCCGGTCAGTGCGTAGGAAGCGAAATAATCCGCAGGGGTTTGGTAAGGTGTGTGATGGGGAATAAAAAACTGGTTAATGTCGTGCAGATTACGGCAGCGGGCCAGCAGCGGGCCGTAGGCCAGGTCGGGAAAATAATACAATTTGGTTGCCAGCGATTTTTTCCATTTCGAAAAAAAGTAGTGCTGATAAATTGACAGACGACGCTCCAGAATAGCCATGGTATGGGCTGGCACCAGCGGCGGACTAATGGCCACGGTGGCGGCCAGATTCAGCGCGGTGCCGCTGTCCGCTGCGATGCGCAGTGCAAAATTTCCACCCATCGAATAACCGGCAAGCAAGGTGCGGCGCGCGGGGTATAGTTGTTGTATGCGCCGGATAGCAGCGGTAACTTCTGGCGTCAGTGTGGCGTTAAACAGACCGCGATTGAGGTGCAAACTGGGGCCGTGATCCCGTAAGTTGAGGCGAAAAACATCGAACCCGGCGTTCAATAACGTGGCTGTGGCGGACACAACGTAGGTGGAGGTATAGCAACCTTCCCAACCGTGCAGCACAATCACCAGACTATCCGTGGCGCGCCTACTTTTGTTAAACGCGCCGATCAGACGTACACCGTCGCCACAATCAAGCAACTGGAATTCCTGCTGTGCCGCGAGCGCGCAGCGCTGCCTGTCCATTAACCAGCGGCGCGGGCCAGCACTGTTGAGAATACTCTGCGTATGGCCATTGCGCAGCAATAACGGCGGGGAAAACAGGGTCACAGCGAGCGGGTTTCCATTGTATGATTCTGCCTGGTCCAGTTAATTACGGATTGCCCGTTTTTTTCCGTCTGCTTTTTCCGGACATTATCTCCGGACATTACTAAAAGCGGTGTAACGGTTTGAAATTTGACGCAGTAATAACTGACTGAGGGCGTGGTTGCAACTGTGATTAATAGCCCGATCAATGGGCCGCTCCATCTATCATGGGGATTAAGCTATATGGGGATTAAGCTGCATAGTTACTACAATGGCTCAAATAAACTAAACGGGTCAAACGATACAGCAACGCAGAGATATCGACGATGAAGAACATAGCGCGCGCAGTAACCCGCCTGAAATATTTTTGCGCTATTGGAATCGCTTTTTCAACCGGGTGCCTGGCGCTGGAATTTCATGGAGTCTGGACCCAGGGTGGATTGTTGGTCGGCAATATTGCACCCGGCGCAATAGTACGCTTCGATAATAAAGTGGTACCCGTGACGCCGTCGGGCCATTTTGTTATTGGGCTGGGGCGCGATACATCGCCCCAGGTGACGCTAACGGTGGAGCGCGACGGTACTCTAACTACCCACACATTTCAGGTTGTACAACGCCAGTACGACGTGCAACGGGTGGAGGGTGTGCCCCAGGAAACTGTGACGCCACCCAAATCCGTACTGGACAGAATTAATCGGGAGGCGGCGCTGGTCAGTCGGGCGCGTGCTCATAGCGCGTTCCGCGAAGATTTTATGGAGGGTTTTGTGCGCCCCATGGAAGGCCCCGTCACGGGTGTGTACGGTAGTCAGCGCGTGTACAACGGTACGCCTAAAAATCCGCACTTTGGCCTGGATATTGCCGGGCCTACCGGCACGCTAGTCAGGGCACCCGCGCCAGGCAAGGTCAAGTTAGTGCATCGGGATATGTATTTTTCCGGGGGTACGTTGATTGTCGATCATGGCTATGGCGTGTTCTCGACATTTATTCATCTGAGCGATATTTTGGTGAAAGAGGGTGACCAGGTGCAGCCGGGGGACGGAATTGCCCGTGTCGGCGCCACCGGCCGCGCTACCGGGCCGCATCTGGACTGGCGTATCAACTGGTACGACGTGCGCGTCGATCCGGCGTTGGTGCTCGAGTATTTCCCCGCGCGTGCCGCCGCCCACAGCCCCCCCCACGCCGCTACAAAAGCCACCGCGCACTGATCGTTCCAACGACATCGAATTGGACGGCTGCGTACCGGAGACGGTGCGGTCCCGTGGAGTTGTCGCGGCGTTTGCCTTACACTATTCGACCAAATTGGTTGGCCTTCAGGGCGAGTGCGGCATCAATGATCGATAAACAGTTACTGAGTATTCTGGTGTGTCCGGTGAGCAAGGCGCCCCTCGAATACGACCGGGAGCGCCAGGAGCTGGTGTGTCGGGCCAGCGGGCTCGCCTATCCCATTCGCGACGGCATTCCCGTGATGCTCGAGAGCGAGGCGCGAGCTTTGACCGCGGACGAAAAGCTGGATAGTAAAGCGACGGCCAGGCCCGCGCCCTGATAGATGCGAATCGAGAGGTCACCATGAATGAGGTCACCATGAATCAGGAAACCCTGTTTACCAAAATCATCAACGGCGCTATCCCGGCTGATAAAGTCTACGAGGACGAGCACTGCGTCGCGATCAAGGACATATCACCCAAGGCACCGATACATATACTGGTGATTCCGCGCAAGCCATTGCCGCGTCTCGCGGATGCCGGCCAGACAGACCAAAACCTGCTTGGACATTTACTGCTGGCCGCCAACGAGATTGCGCGCCAGGCAGGTATTGGCGACGGGTTTCGCCTGATTATCAACAACGGTGCAGAGGCGGGGCAAACGGTGTTTCATCTACACCTGCATATTCTCGGTGGTAAAAATTTTTCCGAAGGCCAGCTCGGTTTCTAATCGATCAATAAACGTTCTGGTAGCGCCCGCGTCCCTGGCGCCAACGGTGTGATACAGATGATGAATGCACGACAGGAATGACGAGTTAATGAACAGTGCCGATATCCGCCAGGGCTTCCTGGATTTTTTCGTCAGCAAAGGCCACGCCGTCGTGCCCAGTAGCAGCCTGGTGCCGGGCAACGATCCGACTCTGTTATTTACCAATGCGGGCATGGTGCAATTCAAGGATGTGTTTCTGGGAGCCGACAAACGGCCCTACAGTCGCGCCGCATCTTCCCAGCGCTGCGTGCGCGCCGGGGGCAAGCACAACGACCTGGAAAATGTCGGCTATACAGCCCGTCACCATACTTTTTTTGAGATGCTCGGAAATTTCAGTTTTGGCGACTACTTTAAGGAAGATGCCATTGCCTACGCGTGGGAATTTCTCACTGGGGTACTGGGCCTGCCGGAAGATCGTCTGTGGGTAACCGTGCACGTCTCCGACGATGAAGCAGCGGACATCTGGCTGAAAAAAATCGGCGTTAGTCCCAAACGTTTCTCCCGCCTCGACGAGGACAACTTCTGGCAAATGGGCGACACCGGGCCCTGTGGACCCTGCTCGGAAATTTTTTACGACCACGGCGCCGATGTGCCGGGGGGGCCGCCGGGTAGCGCCGGGGATGATCTCGATCGCTACATCGAGATCTGGAATCTGGTGTTTATGCAGTACGAGCGTAGCGCGGATGGCACACTGACGCCGTTGCCCAAACCTTCCATTGACACCGGTATGGGACTGGAGCGCATTGCCGCAGTCATGCAGGGCGTGCACAACAATTACGACATCGATTTATTCAAACACCTGATTAGTGCTGCGGCGGTCGCCACCCGCACGGCAGATTTATCCAATCAATCCTTGCGGGTGATTGCCGACCACATTCGCTCCTGCGCGTTTCTGGTGGTGGATGGGGTGCTGCCGAGCAACGACGGTCGCGGCTACGTTTTGCGACGTATTATTCGTCGCGCATTGCGTCACGGCCACCAATTGGGAACGACGGAGGCATTCTTTCATCGTCTGGTAAAAGCCCTGGTAGAAGTGATGGGCGACGCCTATCCGCAGCTTGCCGCGCAAAGGGTGCGGGTGGAGAAAGTGCTGAAGGCTGAAGAGCAGCAGTTTGCAAAAACCCTCGAAAAAGGTATGGGCGTTCTGGAAACTGCCCTGGCCGCAGTACAGGGCGCACAAATTCCCGGTGACGTCATTTTCCAGTTGTACGACACCTACGGTTTTCCCACGGATTTAACCAACGACATCGCCCGTGAACGGGGGCTGTCGCTGGATATGGAAGGCTACGAGCGCTGTATGGCGGAACAGAAAAAACGTGCGCGTGCCGCCAGCAACTTTGGGGTGGATTACGCTGCGACGCTGGCAATAGAGGGCGAAACGGTTTTCAACGGTTACGATAATCTGGCACGGCGCGCCACCATTGTCGGATTGTTCGTCGCAGGTGTGGCCGTGGACGAAGCGGCAGAGGGACAAGACGCCGTTGTGGTCCTCGACCAGACGCCATTTTACGGCGAGTCCGGCGGGCAGGTTGGCGATACGGGCTATTTGACCACCCTCGACGGGCGTTGCGAGGTGCTGGATTGCCAGAAACAGGGCGCCAATCACCTACATATTGGCCGCGTATTGCACGGTATTTTGCGGCGTGGCGATGTGGTTACCGCCGAGGTCGATAGCACTGTGCGCAGCGCTATCGCACAGAATCACTCCGCCACCCATCTGCTCCATGCGGCGCTGCGGGAAATACTGGGTGACCATGTACAGCAAAAGGGTTCGCTGGTGGATTCAAAACGGCTGCGTTTTGATTTCGCCCACGGGGAAGCGATCAGCACAGGGCAGCTGAAGGCAGTGGAGCGACGGGTCAACGACGAAATTCGCCGCAATACCCCCGTACAAACGGCGCAAATGTCCATGGCAGCAGCGCAGCAGAGTGGCGCGATGGCGTTGTTTGGCGAAAAATATGGTGAGACAGTTCGGGTGCTGACCATGGGCGATGGATTTTCCGTCGAGTTGTGTGGTGGTACCCACGTCAAGCGCACTGGCGATATCGGCCTGCTGCGCATAGTGTCCGAGTCGGGCATTGCCGCCGGCGTGCGTCGGGTGGAGGCGGTGACCAGTGGCGCGGCGTTAGCACTGTTTGACGAGGTGGAACAGCGTCTGGATGCTGTTGCGCAGGTGCTTAAAACCAACCGCGCCCAGGTGCTTGAAAAGGCGACACTGGTGGCGGAACAACAGCGTGTTTTGAGCCGCGAAATCGAAGGCCTGAAGAAGAAGCTTGCGGGAGCGGCGAGTGGCGATATTCTCGCGGACGTTTGCGAAATTGCGGGAGTCCAGTTGCTGGTCAAACATATTGATGGGGCGAATGCCAAAACCCTGCGCGACGTTGCCGATCAGGCTAAATCTCGCCTTGCCTGCGGCGCGCTGCTACTGGCTGCTACCGATGAAAATAAAGTCCTGCTGATTGGCGGTGTAACCAAAAACTTGGCCGATCGGGTGCATGCTGGCGATCTGGTGCAGTTTGTCGCCGCGCAACTCGGTGGGAAGGGCGGGGGCAGGCCGGATATGGCCCAGGGGGGAGGCACCGACATACAGGCCTTGCCCGCTGCTTTGACGTCGGTGTCAGGCTGGTTACAGCAACGGCTGAGCGGTTGAATGACTGAGCGGTTGAATTTCGGTTGATCAGTTCGTTTCCCCGGGAAAAAATGTTAAATTTGCGCCCCCGCGAACCGGGGCCAGTTTATTAGTGGATTGAGCAATGAGTTTAATCGTACAAAAATATGGCGGTACATCCGTGGGCAGCGTGGAGCGTATCGCCGCCGTGGCGGAAAAAATAGCGGGGTTTCGCGCCCGCGGCGACGATATTGTCGTCGTGGTGTCGGCCATGAGCGGAGAAACTAATCGGCTGATCGCACTGGCCAAAGAAACCATGGAAAATCCCACGCCACGGGAGCTTGATGTGCTGGTCGCCACTGGCGAGCAGGTCACCATTGCGCTGCTGAGCATGGCGTTAAATGCGCGTGGATGTCCCGCCCGCTCCTATACCGGTGGCCAGGTGCGTATTCTTACGGACAGCGTGCACACCAAGGCGCGCATCGAAGATATCGACGTGAAGCGTATGCGCGCAGATCTTGCCGCTGGCAACGTGGTGGTGGTGGCCGGGTTTCAGGGGGTCGATGGCGATGGCAATATCACCACCCTGGGGCGGGGTGGTTCCGACACCACCGGCGTAGCCCTGGCGGCTGCACTTAAGGCTGATGAATGCCAGATTTATACCGATGTAGATGGCGTCTATACCACCGATCCACGGGTGGTGCCGGAGGCGCGGCGCTTGAATCAAATTACCTTTGAAGAAATGTTGGAAATGGCCAGCCAGGGCTCCAAGGTGTTGCAGATTCGCTCCGTTGAATTTGCCGGCAAATACAAAGTCCCGTTGCGGGTGTTGTCCAGTTTTGTCGAGGGCCCCGGCACGCTGATTACTCTTGAGGATAACGATACGATGGAAAAGCCGGTTGTTTCAGGTATCGCATTTAATCGCGATGAGGCCAAGTTGACCATTCAGGGGGTGCCGGATACGCCGGGCGTCGCCTATCGCATACTGGGCCCGGTCAGCGACGCCAATATCGAGGTCGATGTGATTGTACAGAACGTCTCGGAAGATGGTTCCACCTCGCTGACATTTACCGTGCATCGCAACGACATGAACGCCGCGAGGGGCCTGCTGGAAAGCGTTGCCAACGACCTCGGTGCCAAATCGGTAATTGCGGACAACCACATCGCCAAACTGGCCCTGGTAGGGGTGGGCATGCGTTCCCATGCGGGCGTCGCCGCTAAAATGTTCCAGTGCCTGGCCGAGCACAACATTAATATTCAGATGATCACCACCTCCGAGATCAAAATCACCGTGGTCATCGAGGAGAAATACCTGGAACTGGCGGTGCGGGCGCTGCATGCGGCCTTTCAGCTCGAACTGCCGGATCAGGAGAGTTAATGGGGGATACTTGGAAATACCGGGCAGTCACCCGTTGTTGCACTAAAGTGGCGCTTTATATGGAATAGTCAGTATAATATAACCGAACGCAGAAGGAGGATATCCTGGCTGCGTTTTGGTGTCGGAAAAAAAATACCAGCCGACATTTTTGGAAGGGTCGCACGATGCGGCAATTTTGCAGTTTAAAAGGAGAGATACATGCTTATTTTGACAAGACGTGTAGGAGAGACGCTTGTAGTAGGTGATGATGTCACTGTGACGGTGCTTGGCGTAAAGGGTAACCAGGTGCGCCTGGGTGTTAACGCCCCCAAGGAAGTGTCCGTGCACAGAGAGGAGATTTACCAGCGCATCCAGCAGGAAAGGCAACAAGGTGAAGGGGCTATATAGCCCCTTCGTTTTTTCGATCGTTATGGTATCATCCCCGCCTCGAAATTCACGGGTAGTTCGTTAGTAAAAACCGGTATTAAAACCCTCGCTAAAATGCCTGTTTTGCGCAAATGCGTGTTGTTGTGGTGGGTCAGGCGCTGTTGGTACTTTGAGTTGGATCCCATCTGGATAGGTGGGACCAGGGCGCAGCCCGCAGCAACGCGCTCCCCTGGGAGTGTACGTAAAGGACCGGAAATAGACGTCGAGTAAATTGAGAATTTGGTGAGGTGGCCGAGCG
>JBFJKD010000059.1:0-10293 GCA_041635095.1 Porticoccaceae bacterium | reverse complement strand
GGCCGGAATTTTTTTACTCGCACTGTCCCATGGGTTGCTGGCCAACGACCATTGGGCCACAGTGGCGATCGAGCCGACCAGCCTGAGTGACACCCTGCATATGTTGGTGGGCGAGGGCGGCAACATCGGTGTGTCGATCGGCGTAGATGGCACATTTTTGATTGACGGCCAGTACGCACCACTGTCGCAGAAAATCATTGCCACAGTAAAGGAACTATCTGGCGACATGCCGATGTATCTGATCAACACACACTGGCATGGCGATCATACCGGGGGCAATGAAAATTTTGGGACAGCTGGTTCCGTTATCGTGGCGCACGAAAATGTGCGCGTAGCGCTGGAGTCCGAGAAAACCATTGCCTTGTTCAATATGCACAAACCGCCGTCACCGGGGGCGGCGTTGCCGGTGATTACGTTTCAGCAGGGTATGACATTCCACCTCAACGGCGATACGGTCGAGTTGGTGCATGTGGCCAACGCACACACAGATGGCGATGCGTTTGTGCATTTTAAAAAGGCCAATGTTATCCATGCCGGGGATACGTTTTTTAACGGGCTTTACCCTTTTATAGATAGCTCTTCGGGAGGCAGCATTGATGGCATGATTGCGGCAGCGGACGTGATTCTCGGCCGCTCCGATGGCGACACAAAAATTATACCCGGACACGGCCCGTTGGCAGACAAGGCCGCGCTGCAGGCGTATCGCGATATGCTGGCAACGGTTAGAGCGACCATCCAGACGATGATCGATGCGGGGAAAACGGAAACGGAAATTATTGCGGCCCAACCGACGGCCGCGTTTGATGCCGAGTGGGGTGGTGGTTTGCTGGCCCCGGATCTGTGGGTAAAAGTGGTCTACAGCAGTATGGGAAATTAGATGGATATCGGCGTGTTTAGCGCATCAGTGTATAGGGTAGCCAGGTGGCGAGTTGTGGCCACAGCGCGAGCACACCCATCAGCAACAATTGAATAGCAACAAATGGTGCCACGCCGCGGTAGATATCGCTGGTTAACACTTCGGGCGGGGCGACTCCGCGCAAATAGAACAGAGCAAAACCGAACGGTGGCGTCAGGAAGGACGTCTGCAGGTTGAGGGCGATCATCACTCCCAACCAGATCGGATCGACACCCAGCGTCAGCAGCACGGGGCCGACAATGGGCACAACGACGAAAGTGATTTCGATAAAATCGAGAATAAACCCCAGCAAAAAAATTACCAGCATCACCACCAGTGTGGCACCGAACACACCGCCGGGCAGTTGTCTAAACAGGGATTCCACCATCTCTTCCCCGCCGAAGCCGCGGAAAACCAGAGAGAAAACCGCCGCGCCGATCAAAATCATAAAGACCATTGCCGTGACTTCAGTGGTGGACAGCACTACCTCGCGCAGGCGCGTCAAGGACAATTGGTTGCGCAGTAACGCCAGGAGGGTTGCCCCCAGCGCGCCGACCCCGGCGGCCTCGGTAGGGGTGGCGATGCCCGCCAGGATAGACCCCAACACCGCAAGGATAAGGGCCATCGGCGGCAGCAAAGAGCGCACCACCTCGCCTACGGCGATGGTTTGACGGTCGCTGCCGATAGGTGCCGCGTCAGGTTTGCAGCGGGCATGAAGCACCAGGTAGGCGCAGTACAACAGCACCAGCACCAGTCCGGGAATAATGGCGCCGAGAAACAAATCGCCGATGGAGACCGTTTTGGGGGTAAAAATACCCATATTTAGCTGCGCCTGGGAATAGGCGCTGGACAGAATATCGCCCAGTAATACGAGGGCGATTGACGGTGGAATAATCTGCCCCAGAGTGCCCGTCGCGCAAATCGTGCCGGTAGCCAGCGCCGGACTGTAACCCTGTTTAAGCATCGAAGGCAGGGACATCAGCCCCATCGTGACCACCGTGGCACCCACGATACCGGTGCTGGCCGCGAGCAACATACCCACCATGACCACCGAGAGCCCTAAACCGCCTCGCACACCGCCGAATACTCGGGACATGCTGTGTAACAGGTCTTCCGCAATCCTGGACTTCTCGAGCATAACGCCCATCAGCACGAAGAGCGGCACCGCCACCAGCGAGTTGTTACCCATCGTCCCATAGATGCGATTGGGCAGGGCGTGCAGAAATGCGGCGTCAAAGTGGCCGGTGGCAAGACCGATTAACGCGAATGCCAAGGAAGTTCCGGCAAGGGAAAAGGCGACGGGATAGCCCAACAGCAGAACCAGGCAAATGGCGACAAACATCAGCAGCGGCAGGTATTCCATACTCAGCCCTGGGCGTCCGTCGAGCTGTTATTCGCTGCCTGGTTGGCGATGATCAAAATATTTTTAATGGTTTCCGCAACACCCTGTAACAGCAGCGTCACCGGCATAATTAGCATCAGGGTTTTTAGCAAATAAACCCAGGAAAGGCCGGAAGACTCGCTGGAAGTCTCTTTGACAGTCCAGCTGTTGATCACGTAATCCCAGTTCAGCCAGAACATCACCACGCACAGCGGCAGTAAAAACAACAGGCCGCCGAGGGTGTCGATCCAGGCCTGTCCTACACGGGACAGCTTGCGGTAGAAAATGTCTACGCGCACGTGACCACCGCGCTGTAATGTATAGGCAATTGCCAGCATAAACACGGACGCGTGCAGGTAGTTAACCGACTCCTGCAGCGCGATTGACCCGGTTTGTAAATAGTAGCGCATGACGACGACGGCACAGGTCAAGCCCATGACGGCGAGGGTCAGCCAGGCGACAATCCGACCACTGTAGCGCGTGAATCGGTCGATCCAGGTTGCGACGGAGTCAAAAATATCGGACACAGGGCAGCACGGCGGAAAGTTCTTCTTTGGCTATCGGTGGATCACAGTATATCGGGTACGGTACGAAAACTGCAGTAGCGACTGTCACAGCGTTGTCACAATTTGTACATACCCTTGTCATGTCCATTTTATACGCTGCTGCTGTTCTATTTAGAAACGACCTATTCATGATCAGGAGACACAGATGAGCAACATCACCATGGGCAAAACGATATTGGGCGCGGCTGGGTTGAGCGCTGCGCTGCTGTTGGCCAGCGCGCCAGTTTTGGCAGCGGGCCGCGACTACATCTCAGTGGTCGGCTCCTCGACCGTATACCCGTTTTCCGCAGTGGTCGCCGAGCGCTTCGGCAAGGCTACCGGCGCGGCCACACCGAAAATAGAGTCCACCGGAACCGGCGGCGGTATGAAGCTGTTCTGTGCCGGGGTTGGAACCAGCTACGCAGACATTACCAACGCCTCGCGGCAGATGAAAAAATCCGAATTTGACGACTGCCAGAATCACGGCGTGAAAGACATCGTCGAGGTGCAAATCGGTTTTGATGGGATTGTGCTGGCCAACTCGGTGAAAACGGCGCAACTGGACCTGTCACGCAAGGACATTTTTCTGGCCCTCGCCAAACAGGTTCCGGACGGCGATTCCGATCGGCTTATTGCCAATCCGTACCAGACCTGGAAGCAGGTGAATGCCGCGTTGCCCGACGTCGCGATCGAAGTGCTGGGTCCACCGCCTACTTCCGGCACACGGGATGCTTTTGCCGAGCTGGCGATGGAAGGGGGGTGCGCACAGATCCCGTCCATAAAAGCCCTGAAAGCGAGCGACGAAGAAAAATATAAGGCTGTTTGCCACAGTGTGCGGGAAGATGGCCGGTTTATTGAAGCGGGCGAAAACGACAATTTGATTGTGCAAAAATTGAACGCTAACCCCAATGCGTTTGGTGTGTTTGGCTTCAGCTTTCTCGACCAGAACAGCGACAAGGTGCAGGGCTCGATTATTGAAGGGGTAGCGCCTGAATTTGACTCGATCGCGGACAAATCCTATCCGGTTTCGCGCCCGTTGTTCTTCTACACCAAGAAAGCACATATTGGCGTCGTGCCGCACATAGAGACATTCCTGGCGGAATTCACCAGCGAGAAAGCCTGGGGTGAGGATGGTTATCTGGCGGAGAAAGGTATGATTCCCATGCCAAAAGCTAAGCGCAACCAGGTAGCAGCCGACGTAAAGGCGCTTAAAACTTTGAGTGCTGAAGGATTGAAATAGACGTCGACAATAATCAGACAACAGGATTCCTGACATCCTTTACACCCCCTTTCAGGATGCATTTTCGCCCGGCGTACGCCGGGCGATTTTTTTGTCGGTATACTGTTCACTGTTTGCCGTAAGCGTAGGTTAAGTAGGTAAGAGGGTATGCAGGCCAGCAATCTACTATTGATTTTAGTCGCCGCCACCGTGATGGCGTACGTGCTTGGGCGCAGTCGCGCGCTGACTCAGGCGCGGCCGCTGGGCGGCATTCGGGCGCTGCATTCGCTCCCTTTCTACTACGGCATGCGCGCGGCTCTGTGGTGCGCGGTGCCGGCGGTTTTACTGCTCGGCATATGGCTGATGGGCGATGCGCAGGTCATCAGCAGCATGATAGTGAGCGAGCTGCCCGATCACCTTGCCCCGCACACTGCGACCGAGCGCAACCTCCTGCTGGGCAGTATCGAAAACCTGGCCAGTGGCGCGCTCGACCAAGAATCTGCTAATCCAGATCTGCTCGCGGCGGCGCGGCGCCTGGATGTGTTGAGTGCGATTAGCCAACAGTTGATGGCAGCACTCGTTCTCGCCCTGGCGGTGTTGGGTGGCTGTTGGGGTTGGTTGAGAATATCGCCCCAGCGCAGGGCCCGACAGGAAGTGGAGCGAGTGTTTAAAGTTGTGCTGCTGTTGAGCGCGTGCATAGCGGTGCTTATTACGTTGGGTATCGTGTTGTCGGTACTGTTCGAATCGCTGCGGTTTTTCCAGTCGGTGCCGGTTCTGGATTTTTTACTCGGCCTGGAGTGGAGTCCGCAAACGGCGATCCGTGACGATCAGGTCGGGGCCTCTGGCCGCTTTGGCATGGTGCCGTTGTTTGTCGGCACCCTGTTGATTTCATTGATTGCAATGATAGTGGCGGTGCCGGTTGGTTTGATGTCTGCGGTATATCTCGCCGAATATGCGAGTCCGAGAGTGCGCAGTTTTGCCAAACCCGCATTGGAAATCCTCGCCGGAATACCCACCGTGGTGTACGGCTTTTTTGCGGCATTGACCGTGGCCCCGTTTATACGGGATACGGGGGACCTTGTCGGGTTGACGGTTTCATCTGAAAGTGCGCTCGCCGCTGGGCTGGTGATGGGCATCATGATCATTCCTTTTATATCGTCCCTGTCGGACGACGTGATAAACGCGGTTCCGCAAACCCTGCGCGACGGCTCTCTGGGGCTGGGGGCGACGCACTCGGAAACGATTCGTCTGGTCATATTCCCAGCGGCATTGCCGGGCATTGTTGGCGGCGTGTTACTGGCCGTGTCCAGGGCTATTGGCGAAACCATGATCGTCGTCATGGCTGCTGGACTCGCTGCGAAGATGACCGCTAACCCCCTCGATACGGTAACTACCATCACGGTGCAGATAGTCACGCTGTTGGTGGGCGATCAGGAATTTGATAGCCCCAAAACCCTGGCGGCTTTTGCACTGGGCCTCGCCCTGTTCGCAGTGACCCTGGTGCTGAACATCATTGCGCTCAACGTTGTAAAAAAATATCGGGAGCGCTATGACTAACCAGGCGGATAAAACGCAGCGTATTCGCGCCAGTTTGGCGCGACGCTACCGGGCCGAACGGCGCTTCCGTAGTTACGGGTTGCTGGCGATCTGTTTTGGATTGCTGTGTGTGGGTGTCTTGTTTGTCGACATTATTGGCAAAGGCCATGGCGCGTTTCAGCAAACCTATATACAGCTCGACGTGACCTACGATAAGCAGATTCTCGGTATAACCGACACAGGTGATGCGCAGCAATGGGCCCTGGCGGATTTTGACGGCATTATAAAACAAGCTCTTTACCAACGTTTTCCCGCTGTGTCCGGCCGCACCGACAAGCGGACGTTGACCCGTTTAACTAGCAGTGCCGCGCCGTACCTGGTGCAAAACCGTTTACAGGGACAACCACATCTACTGGACTCCACGGAAACCCTCTGGCTGTTGGCCGATGACGATATCGACACCTATTATAAAAGTCTGGACGATGCGGCGGGTCCGTTTATCGGCAGGGTCGATCAGCGCCAGCGCTTGTGGATCGATGATTTGCAATCTAGCAAGCAGATCAAACTAAAATGGAATACACAATTTTTTGTGAATGGCGATTCCCGCGAGCCGGAACAGGCCGGAATCGGCGGTGCGGTGGTTGGGTCGCTACTGACGCTGGTGGTGACATTACTGCTCTCCCTGCCGGTTGGCGTCGCCGCCGCGGTCTATCTGGAGGAATTCGCGCCGCGCAATCGCTGGACCGATTTTATCGAAGTGAATATCAACAATCTTGCCGCAGTGCCTTCGATCATTTTTGGACTACTGGGACTGGCGATTTTTATCAATTTTTTCGGCGTGCCGCGCTCCGTTCCTCTAGTAGGTGGATTGGTGTTATCACTGATGACGCTGCCCACTATTATTATCACCAGTCGTGCAGCGATTAAGGCGGTGCCGCCCTCCATTCGGCAGGCGGCGATTGGCATGGGCGCGTCACCCATGCAGGTCACGATGCACCATGTGCTGCCGCTGGCTATGCCCGGCATGCTGACTGGAGGGATCATCGGCATGGCCCAGGCGCTGGGTGAGACCGCGCCGCTGCTGATGATTGGAATGGTGGCGTTTATCGCGGATGTACCCGGCGGGTTTACCGATCCAGCCACGGTTTTGCCAGTACAGATATTTTTGTGGGCAGATAGTCCGGAGCGCGCCTTTATCGAAAAAACGTCCGCCGCGATTATGGTGCTTCTCGCTTTTCTGATTGTGATGAACTCCGCTGCCGTGTGGCTGCGCAAGCGCCTTGAACGCCGATGGTAACCTGCCGAGAGGCCATAACCTCAACAATTCTGGTGATGCATAACAATGGTAATTTCTGAGCAGATAATTGCTGGACAACCGCAGACTACCGTCGGGTTGCCCTTCGTGGACGACCCAAAAATTAGCGTGCGCATGGGTAATATTTTTTACGGTGACAAGCAGGCTATCAGCGATGTCAGCATAGATGTGGGCAAAAATCAGGTGGTGGCCATGATTGGCCCTTCGGGTTGCGGCAAGTCGACATTTCTACGCGCGCTCAATCGCATGAATGATACGATCGATGGCTGCCGGACCAGCGGCGACTACCTGCTGGAAGGCGAAGATATTTACCGGGGTAAAATGGACGTGGTCGCGTTGCGTGCACGGGTTGGTATGGTCTTTCAGAAACCCAACCCCTTTCCCAAGACCATTTACGACAACGTAGCCTACGGACCCAAAATTCACGGCCTCGCCGAGCGCCGGGTAGAAATGGAAGAAATCGTTGAAACCAGTCTACGCAAGGCGGGGTTGTGGGACGAAGTCAAAGATCGCTTACATCAGCCCGGCACGGGGTTGTCGGGTGGGCAGCAGCAGCGGTTGTGTATCGCGCGCGCCATTGCGGTTAGCCCGGAAGTTATTTTGATGGATGAACCCTGCTCGGCCCTCGACCCCATTGCCACCGCACGTATCGAGGAGCTTATTGCCGAGCTGTCGGAAAATTACACTATCGTCATTGTCACCCACTCCATGCAGCAGGCCGCGCGCGTCTCCCGGCGCACCGCCTATTTCCATCTCGGACAATTGATTGAGGTGAACGACACGCAAACTATATTTACGGCCCCGGAGCACGAATTAACTGAGGCGTATATTACCGGGCGCTTTGGGTAACAGGAGATCATTATGGACAAACTCAATCTCGATCAGCATATCTCCAGACAGTTCAATGAGGATCTGGAAAAAATCAAAAGCGAAATGCTGGCCATGGGTGGCCTGGTGGAAAACCAGTTGGCGGACGCCGTCAAAGCAGTCGAAGATGCGGATAGCGAACTTGCCGCGCAGGTAGTCAAAACCGAGAGCCGTATCGACGAAATGGAACGCCGCATCGACGAACAGTGCGCGATGATTATCGCCCGTCGCCAACCGGCTGCCACGGACCTGCGTATGGTGCTGGCGGTAATAAAGAGTATTCGCGATTTGGAGCGCATTGGTGACGAAGCGCAAAAAATTGCAAAAATGGCGATTAAACTCAGCGAGGACGGCGCGGCTCCCCGGGGCTATGTAGAAATTCGCCACATCGCCAACGGCGTGCGTGAGATGCTGAACGAATCACTCGACGCTTTCACGCGCTTTGACAGCCCGGCGGCGTTGGCGACCCTTGCCAAGGATCACCACATAGACCAGGAATACAAAACCGCGCTACGGGAAATGATCACCTATATGATGGAAGATCCACGCAGCATTTCCCGGGTAATGAATGTGTTGTGGGTACTGCGTGCGTTGGAACGCATTGGCGATCACGCCAAGAATATTTGCGAACATATTGTGTATCTGGTCAAGGGCAAGGACATTCGCCATGGACATCTGGACGAGGTGCAATAATCTATACTGCGTAATGGGATGGTGCCGCACTTAATAATATTTTCAGTACAGGATATTGCATGAGAGATCTCTTTGAAAAAAACCGCGCCTGGGCAGCGAACATCAAAACCCGCGACCCGGAGTTTTTTACCAGGCTCTCCATGCAACAGGCGCCCGAATATCTGTGGATAGGTTGCTCGGATAGCCGGGTTCCTGCTAACGAAATCGTCGGACTGTTGCCGGGCCAGCTATTTGTGCACCGCAACGTGGCCAATGTGGTGGTACATACCGATCTCAACTGTCTTTCCGTGATTCAGTTTGCGGTGGATGTGCTCAAGGTCAAACACATTATCGTGTGTGGTCATTACGGCTGCGGAGGTGTCAAGGCGGCCGCCAACAAGCAGCAACTCGGCCTGATCGATAATTGGTTGCGTCATGTGCAGGACGTGCAAAACAAACATCAGCGCTGGGTTGGAAAAATAACCAGTGAGCAGGATCGCCTGGCCAGCGTGTGCGAGCTCAATGTTATCGAGCAAGTCGTCAACGTATGTCAGACCACGGTGGTCCAGGATGCCTGGAAACGGGGGCAGTCGCTGGGTGTACACGGCTGGATTTATGATATTGGCGACGGGCTGCTGAATAATCTTTACATGAGCGTGGATGACCCTGAAAAACTACTATCGGTGTATCGTAAAGCGATTGGTGAAAAATCGCGATTTGCCCGCCAACACCTTTCAAATTCCCGGAGTCGGGCGTAAGCATGCGTTCGAACCCCGTGTTCCAACCCACGCTGCTGGCGTTTCTCGAAGAGCTTGCAAACAACAACAATCGCGCCTGGTTTACGGAGAATAAAAGCCGCTACGAAAATGAAGTGCTATTTCCCTGCCTCGATTTTATCGCTGCCATGGGCCCCCGCTTGCAGAAAATTTCGCCCCGTTTTGAAGCGATACCCCGGCGCATGGGCGGCTCTTTGATGCGAGTGTATCGGGATACGCGCTTTGGTCACGATAAAACCCCCTACAAAACCAATGTCGGCATTCAGTTTCGCCACGTGTCAGGTAAAGATGTGCATGCCCCCGGATTCTATTTACACATTCAGCCACGGGAAGTATTTGTCGGCGTGGGTAGCTGGCGTCCCGATCCGGACGCGCTGCGCAAAATCCGCGAGCGCATTATGGCCAAGCGGACGTTGTGGCAACAGGCGGTGGGTGATCGCAAGTTTTCCCGCCATTTTGCATTGAGTGGCGATACGTTAATCAGGCCGCCCAAAAACGTGGATGCCAACCACCCCCTGATTGTGGATCTCAAGCGCAAGGATTTTATTGCACTCAAATATCTCGATCAGCAACGCATCCTGGAACCGGGTTTTATGGGGGAAGTGACGCGGCTGTTTACGGCGGGAGCACCGCTGATGAAGTTTTTGTGTGATGCTCTGGCCATTGATTTTTGATCGGAAAAGTTTGCGGTACCGGCGCTTTGAGAGGGACGCACAGTGGCAAGCCGCTTAAAAATAAGCGCAGCCCATTGACCTTATCCAAACGGTATGGTGTTATTACCGGCCGGTAGGATTTGCTTAACCCGCTCTGCCGACGGCCGAGCTTTGCGCAGTCAAAGAATAATTTTCGAGGTAAAAATATGTCCATGCCCTATGGAATAGACTTTAGAGACAAGGCCGCCATTGTTGGGATTGGCGAGACGGATTATGTGCGCGGTGCAAACAAGCCTTCCGCAGAACAGATGCTCGAAGCGACCCGCATTGCCATTGCCGATGCGGGCCTCAAACCCCAGGACATCGACGGCATCGTGCTGCCTCCGGTCAATATTACCGCCGAGGAAATCGCGGCCAATCTCGGTATCGAAGAT
>JBFJKD010000058.1:0-10411 GCA_041635095.1 Porticoccaceae bacterium | reverse complement strand
GTGTGTCTCGATCAGTTGCATAGCGTGTGCGGCAATGTGGCCTGGGAGCAGGCGCTGTTTCATTTTTACAACCTGCAACGGGCCGCCGGTGGACAACTGCTGGTGGCCGCCAATTGCGCCCCGCGGGAACTGAAGCTGAATCTGGAGGATTTGCGCTCGCGATTGGCGGCCGGCGTAGTGATGCACCTACCGGATTATAGCGACGCGCAAAAAATGGCTATTTTGCAATTTCGGGCGGCGCAACTGGGATTGGATCTGGCAGCGGAACCGGCGCGCTTGATATTGCACCGTGCGGCGCGCTCGATGGGGGCGCTGATCGCGTGTCTGCAACAGCTCGACCGGGCGGCGTTCGCACAGCGGCGCAAACCGACCGTACCGTTTATAAAACAGGTGTTTGGCTGGTAGCTGTTTTATGTTGACGGGGCAGCACAGGAATCGCTTAAATATCCGTGCATTCCGCGCAGTGCAGATAAATACCCCGCGGGTCGTTAAAGTTGAACAGTGTGGACAGTTGCCGGGTCAGTGCTTTTAACTGCGGTACCAGCGGTGCGGATAGCCAGTGTGTTAATTCTGCAGACAACCCCACGCGGCGCATGGAAAAACCGATACGCGCCGCGCCTGCGCTCAAACGCATCAATAGCTGATCTTTAAAAGTCAGCGGACGGTGCAAATAATCTACGCGGTAGTCGCTGATTTCCGCCAGCTCTGCTGCCGATCGGATGGCGTCCTGTAAATCACCCAGTTCGTCAACCAGGCCCAGCTCCTGTGCCTGGGCTCCGGTCCATACGCGCCCCTGGGCAATTTCGTGTACGGCTTGCGTGGTCTGGTTGCGACCGTCCGCCACCAACTGCAAAAATTTCCGATAAATATGTTCCACGCTCAACTGGATTGTGCGTTGCGCTTTCGGGCTGAGCGGTCGGTCGAGGTGGTACAGGTCGGCCAGTTCGGTGGTGCCGACGCCATCGCTGTGAATGCCGATGGATTGCAGGCTATTTTCAAAGGTTGGCACCATACCGAACACGCCGATGGATCCGGTCAGCGTGGTGTCCGCAGCCCATATTTTATCGGCATCCGCGGCTATCCAGTAACCGCCTGATGCGGCCACCGAGCCCATGGAGACCACCACCGGTATGCCGGATGCGCGGGTTTGCAAAATTTCCTGACGGATCAAGTCCGAGGCAAACGCACTGCCCCCGGGGCTATCGATGCGTACTACCAAGGCTCGCAACGCCGGATCCTTACGGGCTGTTCTTAGCAGCTCGCTGAGTGTGTCTCCGCCAATACTGCCCTCCGGTTGTTCGCCGTCGAGAATCATGCCCCTGGCGATCACCACACCAATTGTGTTGTTGCTGGTTTGCGCTTCTGATTTCAGGCGTAGGTGGAATAGATATTCCTTCATGCCGACCTGGGCAAAATCTTCCTCGCTACTTTTGTCCTCGGGTGCCAGTTCTTGCAGGCGCGCGAGCATCTGCGGGCGGGTGCTGACCTTGTCAATCAACGTCAGTTGCAGCGCCAGTTGCGCCGCATCGCCGCCGACTTCAGCAAGTTTCACGTCGAGCTGGTTAACATAATTATTGACGCTGTCGGCGGGTAGATTGCGTCTTTTTTCCACGTTGTCGGTGTAAGCCTGCCACAGTGCGTTTAGCCAGCGCGAAGTGTGTTCGCGGGAGGCCGTGGACATGTCGTTGCGCATAAATGGCTCGACGGCGTCTTTGTATTCGCCCACGCGGAAGATATGAAAATTTATTTTGAGCTTATCCAGTGCCTCCCTGAAGTAACTGCCATAACTGCCGTAACCGGTGAGGGCTACTGCGCCCATCGGATTAAGATGAATTTCGTCGGCAAAACTGGCGAAGTAATACTGCTCCTGCGTGTAATTGTCAGCCACGGCAATGACGGGTTTACCGTGCGCTCGGAAGCGTTCGATGGCGGCGCCGATATCGCTCAGCTTGCTGATGCCGCCGCCGAGCAGGTAATCGGGTTCCAGTACCAGGCCGATAATGCGCTTGTCGGTTGCCGCGCCGTCGATGGCTTCAATAACATCCTTCACGACGGTCTCGCTGTCGTGTGCGGTGCCCTGTTCAAGGAGCTGGGTAAACGGGTCGGAGTAGGCGCGCTGTTCCACCAATATGCCGCTCGGAGCAATCCGCAGCAGGGCGCGTTCCGGTAGTGGGCGCACGTTATCGATAAACAGACCAACGATAAGCCCGATAAAAAAAAGAACAATAAAAAAGCGAATGACGGCGCGTAGAAGGCCAAAAATTTTACCAATAAAACGCCACGTGCGACGCAAAAATCCGGGATTTTCCTTACTCATCAGTCTGTCCCTCGCGGCCGGCAACTCCTGGGTTTGTTGTTGGCGTAGCTGTATCTGGCGCGCGCCGTTGCACCCAGCGGCTCAACAGCATCGCCGCAATAAACAGTACCGATACCGCGACGACGGCGATAGCATCGTAGAAGGTGCGGTCGGGCTCAAATAGATTGGCGACAATGGCGGTAAAATAAATCAATGCGACAAAACATAACAACACCAGAGTGCGAGGGTTGTCGCGCAATATTCCGGGTGCGAACAGCGCCAGCGGCGCAACGGCGATAATCACCAGCACTGACGCGGTACCACTTTTGATTCCCCCAACTAGCAGCGTGGTCAACAAAATGCCATAACTCAACCGGGTGGCGACGCGCGCCACGCAGACCAGTCTGGGTATAGATAAGGAATTCACGTAAGTTTTGGCTCCCGAGATAGTCGGTTCACGCAATTACCAGCTTGGTCGCCAATAGCGCGATTCGTTTGCCGAGCGCTCGGCACAGGATCTGTTCATCGTCGCTGATCGGTTGCGTGGCATCCGCGCCAGCAACATGGGAGGCACCGTACGGCGTGCCGCCGCTGGTGGTGCGCGACAGGGCGGATTCGCTATAGGGAATGCCGCCAATAATCATGCCGTGGTGTAGCAGTGGTAGCATCATACTGAGCAGGGTCGATTCCTGTCCCCCGTGCAGACTGGCGGTGCTGGTGAATACGCCGGCCGGTTTGCCGACCAGGGCGCCATTCATCCAGATATCACCAGTACCATCGAGAAAAAACTTGAGCGCGGCTGCCATGTTGCCAAAGCGGGTAGGACTGCCCAGCACCAGTGCGCTGCAATTGGCCAGATCGTCGTTGCTGCAGTACGGCGGCCCGTCTGCGGGAATTTCCGCGGAGATTGCCTCGCAGGTTGCGGACACCGGGGGTACGGTGCGTAACTTACTGGCAACACCCACACTTTCTACGCCGGTCGCGACTTCCCGCGCCAGCTTTTCAGTATTTCCGTAGCGGGAATAATAGAGCACCAGAACGTAGGCGGATGCGTTCACAGGATAGCCAGCACGTTATGCGGTGGGCGTCCCACAATTGCCCGCTCACCATTCACCACGATTGGTCGCTCGATAAGTATCGGGTGAGCAGTCATTACCTCGAGCAACTGGGCTTCGGTCAAGGATGGATCCCGGAGTTGTAATTCCCGGTACAGTGGCTCGCCGGTGCGTATCAGGTCGCGCGCACTGCAAGCCAGTTTCTTCAACAGGCCACGCAAGGTGGTAGCGCTCATTGGGTGTTCCATATAGAGCACCACCTGAGGTTCCAGGTTGCGCTCTTTGAGTAATGTTAGTGTTTCGCGGGATTTTGAGCAGCGCGGGTTGTGATAAATGGTAATCATGGTTTTGTGTACAATGCGGTGATCGACGTAAGCTCATTGTAATGGGAACTTGGTGCGGGGGCCACCGCCCGCGTGCCGCGTTTATTCAGCTACGCTGACGACGGGCAATGGGCGCGGGCACTGACGAGGACATCGGCGTGGAGTGGTTTACGGCCGTAAAAAAGTTTCTGGCGATGGCGGGCAGTTTTATGGTCCATCTGGCGCGCCACTATCGGCGCGACGGTTGTAATGAAAGTGCCGCCGCGCTGACCTACATGAGTCTGTTCGCGGTGGTGCCGCTGATGACCGTCACCTACGCGATGTTTTCGTTAATTCCAGCGTTTCAGGGGCTGGGTGATCAGGTGCAGGGGTTAATTTTCGAAAATCTACTGCCCCAGAGTGGTTCCGAGGCGCAGCGCTACCTGTCGCAGTTTTCGACACAGGCACGCAAGCTGAGTGCGTTTGGCGGATTTATTCTTATCGTCACATCGTATTTGATGCTGACCAATATCGAAAAAACCTTCAACCATATTTGGGGAACGGCGGGGGGCCGCAGAGGGCTGTCGAGTTTTCTGCTGTACTGGGGAATTTTGAGTTTCGGGCCGCTGCTGTTGGGTATTGGCCTGATGATGCACACGTATCTACTGTCGTTCAAACTGGTGACCAACGACGTGGAGATCGCGGGAGTTTCCCAGCAGATTCTCGAATATTTGCCGTGGTTGATGACCTGGATCGCTTTTACGCTGCTGTTTATCGCGGTGCCGAACTGTAAGGTATCCGGCCGTCATGCACTGACCGGCGGGCTGGTGTCGATGCTGTTGTTTCAGTCAGCCAAAGCAGCATTTGGCGCGCTGGTGGTCGATTCTTCCTACCATACGGTGTACGGCGCGTTTGCCATCGTGCCCGTATTTTTACTGTGGACCTATCTGTGCTGGATGATTATTCTCGGTGGTGCGGAATTGGTGCGCTCCCTGGAAACGTTTAAGGCGGCGTATAAGGGCTACAACTTTCCCAGTCTGGTAGCGGCGGTGCTGGTGTGTTGGGCCTGTTGGCGCGGGCAACAAAATGGTCGCAGCATGAGCGACAAAGACGTATTGCGTTGTGGCGTCGACGAACAGCACTGGCTGACATTGCGCACCATACTGCTGGCTGGCAACGTGCTGGTGACCACTGCGTCGGGAAGATATGTGTTAGCGCGGGATCCGGCGCAATTGACACTGTGGGAGCTGGTGACCCTGTTCGGGGACAACTTTGTGGCAAAGCCGTCCGCGGATGCGAAAAACGTGTTGGCCGCTTATCCCTGGTTCGCGCCACTGGCTAGTGTTATCGACACGGGCAATCGAGAAGCGCAGCAGTTATATAGTCGCTCCCTGGTAGACCTGTTTACGACGCGTGAGGGCGGTGATGGCACGAGTGCGACTGAGTAACAGCCGTACGCCTGTTTGTACCTTGTTGGGACTGCTGTTGTGCGCGCTGCTGGCATCCCTGTCCGGCTGCGAGCAGCGGCAACCGGGTTACCCACTTCTGGACGGCGGCTACATGCATTTTGATACGCTGCGGGGCAATCCGGTATTTATTAATTATTGGGCCGAATGGTGTGCGCCCTGCCGCGAAGAAATCCAGGAATTTAACCAGTTTAGTGCGCGACATCCGGCCGTGGCGGTACTGTCTGTGAATTTTGACGGGGTCAGTGGTGACACATTGGCCGCGCAGGTGGCGGCACTGGGAATTGAATTTCCCACCTTGCTGCGGGATCCCCGTGGGGCGTTGGGGGTGAAACCTGCCAGGGCGTTGCCGGAGACCCTGGTGCTGGATCGTTCCGGTCAGGTTTTTGCGGTATTGGTGGGACCGCAGACGCAAACCACCCTGGCCGCGACCCTGCAGGATCTGTTACAGGCGACACCGTGAATCATTGTGTCGCAGGTGTGGTGCGGGGTAAGGTCCAGGGTGTATTTTTTCGACGTTACGTTCAGGGCATCGCCGAGGCGATCAGCGTACGGGGTTATGCGCGCAATCTGCCCGACGGCGGTGTGGAAGTTCTGTTATGCGGGGCGCAGGCCGATGTACACCAGGTGCAAAAGGCAGTGGCTCGCGGTTCGCCCTCGGCACGGGTGGCGTCGGTGACATGGCGCGCCGTTGAGGATTGTGGGTGCGTGGGATTTATTGTCGGTTGACAGGAGTGCGCTTAAGGGTCAAGCGTCATTCCATGTTGGCTGGCTATATTATTACCCCGTCAGTAGGGTGCTGGTAAAACATTGGGAGCAAAGTAATGGGCGTTGAACAGACCGCCGAGTCTGGTCGCCTGGTTGCGGTGGCCGACGTTGCGCATCTACGCAGGGTCGGATTGTTGGGTGCCCGGGTGGGCGCCGTTGAGCTGGTGGTGCTGTGTTGGGAGAGGGAAATTCGGGTTTTTGAGGGCCGTTGTCCCCACCAGGGGACCCTGCTATCCGAAGGTGATATATCCCAGGGCAAGCTTATTTGTCGATCACACCAGTGGCAATTTGACTGCCTGTCCGGGCGGGGGACAGGGCGGCCTGACGCGGGTCAGACAGAAAGTTGCCTGCGCTCAATAGCGAGCAGCGTCGTTGGGGGGCAGGTGATGGTGGCCGTAGACGCTGTCGGGGATGTGCCGGTGCCGGTAGTGGGACGCGCAATTGCCTCGCTGCCCGGACCCCGTCCCTGGCCGCTGGTGGGAAATCTGTTGCAACTCAAGCGCACCGCGTTTCATCAAACCCTGGAGGCGTGGGCAAACATTTACGGACCTTTGTATCAGTGCCGACTGGCGGGTTGGCCGATCGTTGTGGTCAGTGATGTGGCCATTGCCAATGAGTTATTGAAGGCTCGCCCCGACGATTTTCGGCGCCCCACATCGCTGGAAAAGGCCTTTGTCAGTGGTATGAGCACGCAGGGTGTCTTTATGGCCGAGGGCGAACGCTGGCGTCGCCAACGTCCGGTTATTATGCAGTCGCTCGATATACGCCATCTGCGGCAGTTTTTCCCGACGCTGGTTGCAGTGACGGAACGTCTGCGCCGACGTTGGCAGATTAACGGGACAGCGGTCGGCGGTGTTGACGTGCAGTCCGATTTGACGCGGCTTACGGTTGATGTCACCACCTCGTTAGCGTTTGGCCAGGACACCAATACGCTGGAGCGGGAGGGCGGTACGATTCACGACCATCTCGACGCCATCTTCCCTATGCTGCAGCGTCGCCTGCTGGCGCCTGTTCGCTACTGGCAGTACTTCAAGCTGCCACGGGATCGGGCAGCGGAAAAGTCGATAGCCATTGTCTACGCAACAGTTATTGAATTTATTCGCCAGGGGCGTGCACAGTTGGAGGCAAATCCCGCGTACCGCGAAAACCCGCAGAACTTGTTGCAATCCTTGTTGCTGGCGGTCGAGGACGACCAATCCGGCTTTTCCCAGCAGGAAGTCGCGGATAACGTACTGACCATGCTGCTGGCGGGGGAAGATACGACTGCCAATTCCCTCGCCTGGGCTATGTATATTTTAGCGAAGTACCCGCATGTTCAGCATACCCTGCACCGAGAAATTGAAGACGTACTTGGGGCGAAGGTTCTCGACACGTTCGAACAAACCCGCCAGTTGCCCTACCTGGACGCGTTAATCAACGAAACCATGCGACTCAAGCCGGTTGCTCCGATCAATATTCTGGAAGCTAATCGTCCGATCAATATTGGTGGTCTGATTTTTCGCAAGGGCGAGTCGGCGGTGGTGCTGACCCGGGCGCTGGCTATGGGCGAGGCCGATTACCCCGACGCGGCATTATTTAAGCCGGAACGTTGGCTTAAGGATGATGGGCAAAGCGGCGTCGCTAATCCCCGTTCATTTATGCCGTTTGGCTCCGGTCCGCGTCTGTGCCCGGGGCGTAGTTTGGCGTTGCTGGAAATGAAAACGGTGCTGGCAATGGTAGTACGACATTTTGAGGTAACGCCCGGTGCGCCCCTCGAAAAGGTCACCGAGCGACTGGAGTTCACCATGTATCCCCGTGGTTTACGGGTTAATTTGACCGCGCGGGCGACCGTTTCCTGAGCGGTTTGCCGGGCGGCTTGCCATTGCCCGGAGCGGCAATGCTCGCTAAGGGTTGATCTCACTAAGGGTTGATAAAGCGTACCACCTGCTCGTTGGGATCGCGGCTCGCGCCCGCACGATGCAGTCTTTCCAGGTAGGTATTCCAGTAGGTTTCCTGGTTGTCGCACAAATCCCGCAGGTACACCCAGCTATAAATACCAGTGTGGTGGCCGTCGCTAAAATGCAGGGTCAGGGCGTAGTTGCCGGATGCTTCCAGGCGGTCGATGGCGACCTGTTTTTTACTGTGCTGCAGAATTTCCTGGCCGGGCCCGTGTCCCTGCACTTCAGCGCTGGGGGAATGCACCCGCAGGTACTCGGCGCTCAGCATAAAATGCGCACCGTCGGCGTAGGTCAGCTCAAGGCTGCGCTCCGGTTTATTAAGTTTTACTTTGCTCGGATGCATAGGTCTGTCAACGCTATGGGTGGCTATAAGATAAATCGCGACAAGTCATCATCGCGAGCCAGTTCGTCCAGATGTTGATCGACGAACGCTCCATCGATAGTGACAGCACCGCCATTTGCGGGGCAATCGGCCGCTTCGAAGGACACTTTTTCGAGCAGGCGCTCCAGCACTGTGTGCAATCTGCGGGCGCCTATATTTTCCGTGCGCTCGTTCACTTCCCAGGATATTTGTGCGATGCGTTGCACGCCATCCGGGGTAAAGGTCAGCTGCACGCCTTCAGTACCCAGTAATTCGCGGTATTGCTCGGTCAGCGACGCGCGGGGTTCCGTCAAAATACGTTCGAAATCGGCAGCGCTCAGGGAATCGAGCTCCACGCGAATAGGTAATCTTCCCTGGAGCTCGGGAATTAGGTCCGAGGGTTTGGAAAAATGGAAAGCGCCCGATGCGATAAATAAAATGTGGTCAGTTTTAATCATGCCGTATTTGGTGGAAATGGTACAGCCTTCGATTAACGGTAACAGGTCCCGTTGCACGCCCTCGCGGGACACGTCGGAGCCAGAGGTTTCGCCCCTCTTTGCCACTTTATCCAGTTCGTCGATAAACACAATGCCGTTTTGTTCGGCATTGTATAAGGCGCGTATTTTCAATTCGTCTTCGTTAACCAGCTTCGCGGCTTCCTCGTCGGTCACCAGGCGCAGGGCTTCCGCCACCGGCAGTTTGCGCTGTTTGGCGCGTCCCCCGCCCATGTTGGAAAACATGCTTTGCAACTGACTGGTCATTTCCTCCATGCCGGGCGGCGCCATGATTTCCACGCCAATCGGCGCGGCGTTCACTGAAATTTCGATCTCCCGGTCGTTGAGTTCGCCTTCCCGCAATTTTTTGCGAAACAATTGCCGGGTGCTGGTTGCGCCGCTTTCGGTCTCGCCCCGCGCCGGGGTAAGCAGTGCGTCCAGTATCCGCTCCTCGGCCGCATCCTGAGCGCGCTGTCGAACTTTTTCCATTTCCTGTTCGCGCAGCTGTTTGACGGCGGTTTCCGCCAGATCCCGCACGATGGACTCCACGTCCCTTCCCACGTAGCCCACCTCGGTGAACTTGGTGGCTTCTACCTTGATAAAAGGCGCATTCGCCAGCCGTGCCAGGCGGCGCGCGATCTCGGTCTTGCCGACCCCGGTGGGGCCGATCATCAAAATGTTTTTTGGGGTGATTTCGTCGCGTAATTCCACCGGTAGTTGCATGCGCCGCCAGCGATTGCGCAGGGCAATCGCAACCGCCCGTTTGGCATTGTCCTGGCCGACGATATGTCGATCCAGTTCGTGAACGATTTCTCTGGGTGTCATGCTGGACATATAAAACTCTCTTGGGTCGGGAAATGCGTAACGTTTGACAACTACGTGCGGCTGCTCAGGACTGCTGGCAATCGAGGGCCTCGATGGACAGGTTGTGGTTGGTGTAGATGCAGATATCGGCCGCGATGCCCAGGCTTTTTTCGACAATATCGCGGGCGCCGAGTTCGGTATTGAGTAACAGTGCGCGGGCGGCAGACTGGGCGAAGGGACCGCCGGAGCCGATGGCGATCAGGTCATCTTCCGGTTGAATGACATCGCCGTTGCCAGAAATAATTAAAGACGCATCTTTGTCGGCCACTGCCAGCAGGGCTTCCAGGCGCCGCAGAATACGGTCGGTGCGCCAATCCTTGGCCAGTTCCACGGCGGCGCGCACCAGGTTGCCGCGGTGCTCCTGAAGTTTTGCCTCAAAGCGTTCAAACAAGGTGAACGCATCCGCCGTACCACCGGCAAAGCCGGCAATGACCTGGTCGTGATAGAGCCGCCGCACCTTGCGCGCATTGCCTTTCATAATGGTATTGCCAAGGGTGACCTGGCCGTCCGCTCCGATGACAACGCTGCCGTGGCGACGGACGGATATTACGGTGGTGCCGCGGTATTGTTCCAAGAGGGTGCTCCGCACTGATGGTGTGTGTACATGGTGGGGGCGCGCTGTACAAATTTCAATACAGTGGAGTCTTTGTTGGCCGAAACCCGGGACAAGGTTAAACTGCAAGAAATTTTCCGGAAGACAGCGTTTGGCTGAATTACAGGGTGATCATCAGGAAAAACCACGGGTAAAGCGGGGGTTGTTCGGCGCGAGCGCGGTGGTCGGCTCCATGACCATGGTGTCGCGGGTATTGGGTTTGGTGCGGG
The DNA here is from genome assembly GCA_041635095.1 of Porticoccaceae bacterium. Lineage (GTDB taxonomy): Bacteria > Pseudomonadota > Gammaproteobacteria > Pseudomonadales > Porticoccaceae > JBFJKD01. Next base: position 46 of record JBFJKD010000058.1, on the reverse strand, counting down.
ATGTGGTACTTGCCCGGGTCATTGGTGCCGACGCGCTGGCCGATGC
>JBFJKD010000057.1:0-10428 GCA_041635095.1 Porticoccaceae bacterium | reverse complement strand
GTACCAACAGCTATATCTGCTTCTTTTTCCTCTGCTGTTAAGCGCGCGCCCAAGGTAAGGATCACGCTATCGGTCAGATGAATGTCGCCCTGGGTAAACACTGCCCACGTGTCGTGGTCAATATTTCCCCCAAAGCTTTGCGCGGCGCCCCCAGGAAGCTCACGCTCTTCCACATAAGTCTGGTTTTGGGTGAAATAAAATCCGCCCACAGTAAGATCCAGGCCACCATCCAGGAAAGTTCCCGCATAACGTAGCTCAGTGCTGAACTGATCCTGTTCAGTCGCGCCGCCTAGATTAAACCGAAGAGGATGTGTCACCCCGGTATTGAGAGAGTCAATGTCGGTTAGATTTTTTTGTTCAAAGTCTCTGTAGGCGGTGATATTGGTAATGGTGCCGTCCCCAAAACCAACGTTATAATTGGTTTCCAGGATAATATGATTCCAATGCGCCTCGTTGAAGCCCTCTTCATTGGAATCAGACTCAAAGTCATCCAGCGTTGGATCTGCTACATTTTTTGAGGTGCCGCCATCACCTTCTAGTTCACCCCTCTCGTACAGCAACGTCATCTCGAGATTTTCAGTGGGTGTCCAGGTTACGGCCGGACGAATCAGATAGGTTTCCGATTCACCAAAATTGTCGTTATTGGTGGCGCGGTTGTCAAAATAGCCGTTGTCATCACGGTAATATACCGCGAGCTTACCCGCCAAAACGTTGTCGACCAGGGAATCTGTGATAGAAAAAGCATAGGTTTGGTCGTTATCGTCAGTCACGCTTACCTTGCCGCGCATGTCCAGTTCGTGGCTGGGTCGGCGAGTGCGCATCACTACCGCGCCACCGGTGACGTTACGTCCAAACAGCAATCCTTGAGGGCCACGTAACACTTCCACGGCCTCCAGATCAAAGGTATCCATAATGACACCCCAGGACATGCCGTAATACATACCGTCCACAAAGACACCAACGGTGGGATCCACGGATGGGATGGAGCTATTAATCCCCTGCCCACGAATCGTGAAGTTGGCGGTACCCTTTGACGTGCCCACTCCATCCAACGCCACATTCGGCATGGAATAGGTGAGATCTGACAGATCTCTCATCTGCATGGCTTCTAACTGTTCACCGCTAATGGCTGTCATTGCGATGGGAACGTCCTGCATTTCTTCCCCGGCTGCCTTCTTACGAGCGGTAACCAGCACCTCATCCATTAGCACGGAGGCCGAGCCTTTTTTCTTGGCTGCTGGCGCCTCCGCATCACCCTCCGCAGCTTGCAGTTGCAGCGAATAGCCCGCCAGCGAGAATACGCAGACGGATATACCCGTTAACAGTTTTTTGGTGGAGTTCATATCGCTAACCCTCGCTACTTGTTATAGGATTTTTCTTGGTCCAGCACTGATTTCATCTTCTGCATCAGTTTTATCAGTTTTTTACTTTCCTTTACTTCCCTTTCTTCCGGCCACTTCTTTCCCAGTTTTTACAGGGACTTATAATCTTGCCGAACCTGCTTCGTTAACTTGCCCCCTGTTTTAGTTGCACTTCCCTGTTCCTTTCCCTGTTCCTCGCGTACATTCAATGCAGGGGTTTCTGGCCAACTGCCAAAGCATCGGCAAACACTAACTAATTCTGGACTAAATATCTACCCCCCGGTAATAATAAGTTTATACTCAGTAGCTTGACTTTATAGTCTTGCGATAGTCTTGCGAATCATGGGGCGGGCCGCTGGCCGCAGTAAACCCCTGAACAATACGTGAGGGCAATACAATACCTGAAAGGGGCACAGTGACCGTCGCCATGAGCAGTCGGCCCAGGGGCGATAGCGCGTCGCTGTCGATTAGGGGAATCAGGTCGTACACCCATTCTGGGACTCCCTCGTTATTTGACTTCTGACTTCTGCTCGTTATCCGACTCACTCGCCGGTTTGTTGTAATGTTGAAATTGTCCTAGAGGCTACCACAACAACCGCTAGATGGGTAGAGGGTCAACAACCTGCGGATGCCGGTGATGTTCGGAGGCTAACATTCGCAAGCGGCCGATCCACTCGTCGCAGGTCTTGCCACTCTCGTCACAGGTGTTACCACTCTCGTCACAAGTGTTGCCACCGCCCAAAATTCGGCAGCCGCCGCGCACCCGCTGGGTGCTGAATATTGCCACCTAGTCCCACAAAAAATCTGCCTGTAGGCTGATTGCATCTCTGGCTAACAAGGGCGTAAAGGCTGGTTTGTAGACGGTTAACACGGACAATCAGGTGCTCTATCGGGTGCGCGTGAAGGGTTTCAATTCCCAGGCACTCGCCGAGCAGGAGGCGATGCGGCCGCAATCAATTCTCGGCCAAGGCCTACGGGTTGCCGAGGAATAGCGCCGCTGACTGTGAACAGTGCTACACCAGCGATTCAGGGTTCGGCGAATTCCCGCTGCAACTCTCTTATCTCGGGGTTCCGGCGGCGAAAGGTGTCGAACAATCCGCGCCACCGGGCATTCTTCTCGCAGCGAAATTGATCCGCACCCGCAGCCTCAGCGGCGGCCCGACAACGGTTCAATGTGAAAAAGCCGCTCGCACCCGCTCGATAATCAGACGCGAAGGGGTCCGTTTTGATCCATAAGTCAAAGGTCGGGTAGAACAGGTAGAGCCCCGTTAGCAGCAGTAATGCAGTAATCGCTTTCACCTTTCACCTTTCATATTTCACATTCCGCATTGGCCAAAAGTCTGCGTGCCTGTTAACAACTGGCTCCAGTCGATAACAACCTCTCTGGAGTGCAGAACATCGGGGGAGTGTAGAACATCGGGCACCATACACCGGCACCAACGCAACGTTATATGTCAATTATGCGGGATGGTTAACTGTTCGCCGCGCACAAGCGCACAACACCGCCAGTGTCGGCCGCCGCCGGACTTAATCGGATTGGACTTAATCGGATTTCGGTTTGGGAGCCAGCGAGGGGAAGGGGAAGGGAGTCACGTTGCCAGCTCTGGCCTCGCTTATCTTACAAGCGCCCTCTTTTTCCACTTCATCAATACGCAACACGCTGTGCAGGGGAATGAAGCTACGCTTGACGGAGGAAAATTCGTTTTTCAACTTCTCTTCGGCGGGGTCGACAATCATTTGCGAACGTTCGCCAAACAGGAACTCTTCGACTTCCAGAAAGCCCATCAAGTCACTCTGGTAAACGTGTCGCGCGTAGAGCTCGTACACTTGCCCCTGATTGAAGAAAATTACCTTGTAAATAGGATCTTTGGCCATGTGTCGATAACAACTCTCGTGTCGCTGAAACGGGTGGTGGGTTTACGACCGCACAGGATAACACAGCTCGTGGGCCAGACCCTCAGTCACCCAGGCCGGTTTGCGTAAATAGTCCTCACAACTACGCTTTTGGTGCCCGAAACGCTATACTGCCCGCCCTTACCCTACTGAACCAGCCCACTGCATCTGTCCCGCATTCCCGAGTAACCCACCGTGAGCAACGAACCCGTTAGCAAAAAGCTCCACATCGTCACCCATGGCTGTCAGATGAATGAGTATGATTCCGCGCGTATGGGTGATTTACTCGGCGCAAGTCACCAGGTGGTACACACCGCAGATCCCGCCGAGGCAGACATACTGCTGCTTAACACCTGCTCGATTCGGGAAAAAGCCCAGGAAAAAGTTTTTCATCAACTCGGCCGCTGGAAAGCGCTGAAAGAAAAAAATCCGAACATTATTATTGGCGTAGGTGGTTGCGTCGCGAGTCAGGAGGGCGAGGCAATCGCACGGCGCGCCCCCTTTGTCGATCTGGTGTTCGGCCCGCAAACTCTGCACCGCCTGCCACATATGATCAGCGAACATCAGCGCCAGAATGGCACGGTGATCGTGGACGTGAGTTTTCCGGAGATCGAAAAGTTTGACCACCTGCCCCTGCCGGAAGCCGATGGCGTCAGTGCGTTTGTTTCCATTATGGAAGGCTGTTCAAAATACTGCTCGTTCTGTGTGGTGCCTTACACCCGCGGCGAAGAAGTCAGCCGTCCACTATCCCAGGTGCTGACCGAAATCACCCACCTGGCAAATCAGGGAGTGCGGGAAGTCAATCTGCTCGGGCAGAACGTCAACGCCTACCGCGGCGACACCGACGCTGACGACGGTACCCTGTGCGATCTGGCGGAGTTGATCAGCTACGTCGCGCAAATCGATGGTATCGAGCGTATTCGCTACACCACTTCGCACCCGGTGGAGTTTAGCGACCGCTTAATTGATGTGTATGGGGATGTACCGCAGCTGGTCAGCCATCTGCACCTGCCGGTGCAGAGTGGATCAGACCGCATTCTCGCCGCTATGAAGCGCGGACACACCGCGCTCGAATACAAGTCAAAAATCCGCCGCCTGCGCCAGCTACGACCAAACATCAGCATATCGTCTGATTTTATTGTCGGTTTCCCAGGGGAAACCGACGCAGATTTTGCGGCCACCATGAAGTTAATCGAAGATATCGGCTTCGATCACTCATTTAGTTTTATCTACAGCGCCCGCCCCGGCACCCCCGCCGCCGACCTTCCGGACACGCTGCCCATGGACGTCAAAAAACAGCGTCTGGGCATTTTGCAGCGCCGTATTACTCAGCAGGCAATGGCTATCAGTGCCGCGATGGTCGGGCGCGCCGAGCGCGTACTGGTCAGCGGCATATCCAAAAAGAACCCCGCTCAGCTTCAGGGCCGCACGGAAAATAACCGGGTGGTCAATTTTACCTGTGCCGACCACAGCCTGATTGGCCAGTTCGCCCAGGTACAGATCGACGAGGCGCTACCCAATTCACTGCGCGGTCAACTGCTGCCCGGTTGACTCATAGAGCCCTGAAACAGGGAAAACCTATAACGAAAAACGCTTAATGCCTTTACCAACGCGGAACTTTTGGTATATATATTCACTTATTACGTATTTCATGACCCCGGCAAAGCCGTTATGCTAAGCACCTGACGGTTTCCCCAAAGGCGTTTGCAATCTACATTTGAACATTCAACTCGCTGCTCTGACAGTAACCCTTGAGCCCAACGACGTCCATCGCCTCGCATCCCTGTGTGGCCAGTTTGACGCACATCTGCGCCAGATCGAACAACGGCTGAATATCGAGATTCGCAATCGCGGCAACCTGTTCGCGTTTTACGGCGAGCCAACACGCTCCGCGGCAGCGGGTAGAATACTGCAATGCCTGTACGACGAAACCCTGACCGTCGGCGCAATCGCACCGGACCAGGTTCATCTGTTATTACAACAAGCTACTATGGAACTGCCTATGGACACGTCCGAAACTCCCGCCGTTGACAATGTAGAAAACCTGACATTGATACGCACCAAAAAGGGCAATATCCGGCCCCGTGGAGTCAATCAACAGCGCTACGTACGGGCGATTCAGACCCACGATATCAGTTTTGGCGTAGGCCCTGCCGGCACCGGCAAGACTTACCTGGCCGTAGCCTGCGCGGTGGAGGCACTACTGCGCGACGAGGTAGAGAGGATTCTGCTGGTGCGACCCGCCGTAGAGGCTGGCGAAAAACTCGGATTCCTGCCAGGAGATATGTCGCAAAAAGTCGACCCTTACCTGCGACCACTGTACGACGCGCTGTACGAAATGCTGGGGGTCGAGGCGGTTGGCAAATTAATAGAGCGCGGCGTTATCGAGGTCGCGCCACTGGCGTATATGCGCGGACGGACGCTTAACAACTCTTATATCATTCTCGATGAAAGTCAGAACACCACTCGCGAGCAAATGAAAATGTTCCTCACCCGGATTGGCTTCGGCTCCACCGCCGTCATCACCGGGGATACCACCCAGATAGACTTGCCGCGCGGCACCCACAGCGGTTTACTGCACGCCTGTGAAGTGCTGGCTCAGGTCAACGATATTGCGTTTACCCACTTTCTATCCAGAGACGTGGTTCGCCACCCGCTGGTGCAATCCATCGTCGATGCCTATAACGCTTACGAAAACCCGCCGGATAGCAGCGATTCTGCGGGACGCTGATTACCATGCCTGTGCTCGTCAATATCGAGAATGTCTCGAACTGTAATCAGGTGCCCGACCCCGCTGATATGCGGCGCTGGCTGACCATGGCCGTCGGCCAGCACGCCACCCAGGCGGAAATCAGCGTGCGGATAGTAGGCATCGAGGAAGCCGCTGAATTCAATGCGCGCTACCGCAACAAATCCGGGCCGACTAACGTTCTGTCCTTTGCCGCTGACCTTCCTGATTTCGTCGCCAGCGACCTGCTCGGCGATCTGTTGGTATGTGCGCCGGTTGTAAATCGCGAGGCTTGCGAGCAGGGTAAAACCGCCGATGCGCACTGGGCCCACATCCTGGTACATGGAGCGCTGCACCTGCTGGGCTACAACCACATTCAGAACGCCGAGGCACGGGTAATGGAAGCGCTGGAAACAAATATTTTAGGGGAACTAGGTTTTGCACCACCCTACGCAGAGGACGGCAGTGCGTCGCCGCTTGCAGATAACGAGGCGCTACACTCATGAGCGACGATAGTCCCGGCAATCCTGATCGAACGTGGCTGGAGCGCATCAGTAAAGCGTTGTCCGCCGAACCTAAATCCCGGGAGGATGTGGTCGATCTGCTCAGAGCGGCGCACGACAACCAGATTCTCGACAACGAAGCCCTGGGCATTATGGAGGGCGCACTCAAGGTCTCCTACCAGCAGGTGCGGGAAATTATGATTCCCCGCTCGCGCATCGTGGTTATTCACTACGCCGACAGTCTCGAGGATATTCTCAAGCTGGTGATCGAGTCCAACCACTCCCGCTTTCCGGTGGTGGGTGAGTCCGCCGATGACATCCGCGGTATTCTGCTTGCCAAGGAATTATTACCACTGGTTCTCACCGGTCGTGAGAACTTCCGCATAGATCAGATGATTCGCCCGGCCACCATCATTCCCGAGAGCAAGCGCCTCAATGTACTATTGCGCGAATTTCGCGAACAGCGCTACCACATGGCCATTGTCGTCGACGAGTATGGCGGCGTCGCGGGACTGATCACCATTGAAGACATTCTGGAGGAGATTGTCGGCGATATTGAAGATGAAACCGACGATGACGAAGACGATTTCATCCGTCGACAGGCCAACGATCATTACCTGATTGCGGCGCTGACGCCCATTGAAGATTTCAACGAACATTTTGGAACAGGGCTTAGCGAAGACGAATTCGACACAGTGGGCGGAATCATTACCCAGGCTTTCGGCCACCTGCCGACGGTGGGGGAAACCATCGTTTTAGAGAAATTTTCCTTTCGGGTTATCGAAGCGGACGGCCGCCAGATCCATCAAATGGAGATGCGATTGCTCGCCAACAAGGATTAGTCGCTACTATTATGAAATATGAAACGCCGCGCTGAAACGGGTTTGTCGCACGTGGTCGCCGCGCTGTTTGGTGCGCTGCTGCCGCTGTCCCTCGCACCCATGAACTGGTGGATCATCGGCCTGGTATGCACCGCCTGTCTCAGCGTTCTATTGCGCGGGGTTGGGCCGCGCAGAGCGTTCACGCTGGCGTTGACTTTCGGTGCCGCCATGTTCTGCACCGGAGCCACCTGGGTGTACGTGAGCATTCACGAGTACGGCCAGGCGCCGTGGTTATTGGCCGGCCTGTTAACCGGCTTATTTATTGTCACTCTGGCACTGATTTTTGCGCTTCCGTTTAGTGTTTACGGCCTGCTGAACAACAACCATCCCAATACTGTCCTGCTGGCGTTCCCGGCGGTGTGGGTGTTCGGCGAATGGTTGCGCGGCTGGATTCTTACCGGCTTCCCCTGGCTATACCTGGGCTACGGACATATCGACACCTGGCTGTCTGGCTGGGCGCCCGTGTTCGGGGTGCTGGCGGTCAGCGGTTTTACCGCCTACAGCGGGGCGTTGCTGGCGCTGGTTTGGGAACGCAAGAAGTTTCGCGTAGCCATCGGCCGCGGCCTGTTTATCGGCATACTGATCTGGGGCGGGGGATTTTACCTGAGCGCCAAACAATGGACGACGCCCCAACGGGAGTCGTTATCGGTGGCTCTGATTCAGCCCAATCAACCGTTGCTGGAAAAATGGGCGCCGGATTTACTGGACAGTATGCTTGCCGATTTTAGTAAAACCACGGCGGAACATTGGGACAAAGACCTGATTATCTGGCCTGAAGCGGGAATTCCGCGTCTAAAAAACGAGATAGAACCCTTCCTGGAAACCGTTAACGCACAGGCCAGGGAACACGACACGGTCGTTATCACGGGCATTCCCACTTACGAGAGTTCGCCAGGGGGGCGCCGCTACTACAATTCCGTAATTGCCCTGGGCAACGCCTCCGGTGCGTACCACAAGCGCCACCTGGTGCCCTTTGGGGAATACGTACCATTTGAGCGATGGCTGCGCGGGCTTATAAAATTTTTCGATTTGCCAATGTCCAACTTTCAATCTGGACCCGAGCAACAGCCATCAATAACTGCCGGGCGCATTAAAATCGCCACGGCGGTGTGCTACGAAGTGGCTTACCAGCCATTAATTGGCAACGACGCTGCCGCGGCCAACCTGTTGCTCACGGTCAGCAACGACACATGGTTCGGCAATTCGCTCGGCCCGCACCAGCACCTGCAGATCGCGCAAATGCGCGCGCTGGAAAACGGCAAGCCGATGTTGCGCGCCACTAACGATGGCATCACCGCGTCCATCGACGAAAAGGGCAAGATTCTCACGCTGCTGCCGCGCTTTCGCGCTGGCGTATTGAGCGCGCAGGTCAGACCCCACAGCGGCGCAACACCATTCAATCAGCTGGGCGGTGGCCCTGCCATCATCGTCAGCCTGTTGCTATGCCTGTTATCCGTATTTGCGGCACCGCGTAAACCCAATGCCACAAAACTGATTTCGTAATTACCATAGCCGCAGCAAACTAATTCCGTGAGCAGATCCCATGAGCGGATCCAGTCGGCAGAGCCGGTGACTTTCACGCCGCAGCGCTAGGTATGCCGAGGGCTTTCCCCTATAATTTCCGCCCTGTGCCCATCGCCGGATAACCCCGTACAACTATGACGACGCTTGACGAACTCTATCGCCCGGAAATTATCGAACGGGAAATTCAGACCTACTGGCGTAGCAACCAATCGTTTGTGGTTAGTGTCGACCCGAATCGAGAAAAATATTACTGCCTGGCCATGTTTCCGTACCCCAGCGGCAAACTGCACATGGGCCATGTGCGCAACTACACCATTGCCGACGTCATCAGCCGCTACCAGCGCATGCAGGGTAAAAATGTATTGCAACCCATGGGCTGGGACGCGTTCGGACTCCCAGCTGAAAATGCCGCCGTACAGAACAACACTGCGCCCGCGGCCTGGACGTACGCCAATATCGAGGCCATGAAAACCCAATTGCAGTGCCTCGGGTTTGCCTACGACTGGAACCGCGAACTGGCAACCTGTCAGCCGCAGTACTACCGCTGGGAACAATGGTTTTTTACCCAGTTGTACGCCAAAGGGCTGGTCTACAAGAAAACCAGCGCGGTTAACTGGTGCCCCCAGGATCAGACTGTCCTGGCCAACGAACAGGTGGTCGAAGGCTGTTGCTGGCGCTGTGACACGCCGGTGCAGCGCAAGGAAATTCCCCAGTGGTTTATTCGCATCACCGCGTACGCCGAAGAGTTACTCGAAGGCCTCGATCAGTTAGATGAATGGCCGGAACAGGTGCGTGCCATGCAGCGCAACTGGATCGGTAAAAGTCGCGGCATCGACATTGCGTTTCCCCTGACCGACTCAATAGCTGGCTACGCCAATATCGATGTTTATACCACGCGACCCGACACATTGATGGGCGTTACCTATCTGAGTCTTGCTGCCGAACACCCGATCAGTCTCGCGCTGGCGACGACCAACCCGGAGCTGGCGCGCTTTATCGCCGAGTGCAAGCAACAGTCCGTGGCCGAGGCAGACATGGCAACCATGGCCAAAAAAGGTGTTGCCACAGGACTGAGCGCGCGCCATCCGTTGAGTGGGGAACTGGTGCCGGTATGGATCGCCAATTACGTGCTGATGGATTACGGGTCCGGCGCGGTCATGGCCGTACCCGCCCACGACCAGCGGGATTGGGAGTTTGCTACCCAGTACCAACTGCCTGTTACCCAAGTGATTGCGCCGGTGGACAATGCCCCGTGCAACCTGGAGGTGGAGGCGTTTACTGCCAAGGGCACGCTGGTAAACTCGGGAAAATTTGATGGCCTGCTATTTGACGAGGCCTTTACCGCAATCGCCGCACAACTCGCACAATCAAATCTGGGGGCCGTTACCACTAATTATCGGCTGCGGGACTGGGGCGTGTCCCGGCAACGCTACTGGGGCGCGCCCATCCCCATGCTGTACCACGACAACGAGATCGCTATTCCGGTACCCGCTGAAAAACTCCCGGTGCTACTACCGGAAGATGTGGTGATGGATGGC
>JBFJKD010000056.1:0-10577 GCA_041635095.1 Porticoccaceae bacterium | reverse complement strand
GCGGCTTGAGGCGGCATGGGGTCAGGGCTTCGCCCACATTGAAAAAATAAAAAACGGGGCCGGGGCCGGGGCATACATTGCCAAGGCGGTAGGCTACTTGTGCAAGGCGCAGGGCAAAAGCGATCAGGGCACGGTACGCGGCAATCGCTACGGCATAAGCGCAAGCGCGAGGGCGCCGGGATGGGAGACTCTGACCAAAACGCAAATTGATTGCATGAGCCAGCTAATTGCGGACGTGTACGACCATTTAACCGTCAAGCATGGGGCCGACTACAAAGCGCGCCAGCGCTTGAACCGGGAACGGCAGGGCCATAACGAAAAAATCAGAGAGTACAAAGCAAAGGCCGGGCTTAAAAAAGCGCCGGATTGGATGATACGCCAACGCAAAAAAATAGAGCAACGGCTGGAAGCGGTCAGGGAGCGGCTAAACGCGCTACCTTGCCGGGTTAATCGGTATCAGATCATTTTAAAAGGCGGCGCGGCTTACGTGGATTTTATGGCGTGGGCATCGAATCCGGGCTTTAAATCGTCAATCGCGCCTTGGTTGCCCGAAAAACCTGCAGGCGTCGCCTTTGAACCGGGCAAATATCCAAAGGCCGACCGGCGGCATTATTTTGTGGAGCTTCGCGCAAAATTCCAGCGGCTGAAAGTTTACCGCCAGGCGGTGACGGATGAGGTTAACGCGATGATTCAGGATTACCGGCAACAATTGCACGATTCAGCGCTGAGCATGCAGAGCTGGGCGGTGTATCAATACCATTCCGGGGCGGGTGCGCTCGGGCAGAATTTTTAACCAGAGGGGTGTTTATGATGAGCGAGAGAGGGGAGAGGATAGAAGAACTGGAAGCAAAAATTGCGGACGTATCTGCCAAGGTGCCAGCGATGTTTGCCGGGATTGCTAAACCGTTGTCCGAACTGCTGGCGTCAATGATCGATGTCATTGCCGAACAGGAAGAAGATATACAGGCACTAATTGAGCAAAACGAGGAACCAACCAATGGCCACTGGTAAGCGGGTGGCGGTGATCCACTGCGGGATGTTGGCCGGGTTGTTTGGCGAAAACATCGAGGTCAGGCGGTCTGCACTGGACGGCAAAAAATACCCGCTTTACCTATCAACGCCAGCGGGGCCGGTGCCACTGAATACCCGGACAGCCCAAGATTTTATACTGGAACATGCCGTTTTTGATGGTGCGCCAGCGCCTTGCGATCCAGCGCCCACGCTGGGTTTGCCGGAGAAAGCGCCGGAGAAAGCGCCGGAGAAAGCGCAGGAGGATGCGCGGATAGCGGCGGGCAAAGCATCTTTTTTGCGCTGGTTGGGGGATTTGGGGGGCGACGATGGAGAATAGCCAAAGCAGCGCAGAGCCAGAGCTGGACGCGGGCCGGATTGAGGCGGAAATGGCCGCGCTGTCCAGTGAGGCGGGCAGCGATGACCTGGACGCTTTAACCGGGCAAACCGGGGAGCTTGACGCAGCAAGGAAGGCGGGCGAGGCGGAATACAACGCCCTACTTTGTGGTTTGCTGGGGCCGATGTTTTTGATCATCGCGCCGGGGTGGAATGTGCAGCAAAGTGAGGTCGAAATGTTGGCCGGGGCATACAGCGCTTTACTGCAAAAATACTTTCCCGATGGGCCGGGTAATTTTGGGCCGGAGCTGGGCGCAGTGGCAATAACAATTGCCGTTGTCGGGCCGCGCTTACGGTTGGCCAGAAAACCAAAGACGGAAGAAAAACCGGCAGCGGCGCAGCCAGCAAAGGCGGTCAGCGCTGAGCCATCAAAGCCGGGGCGGGCAGACGGTCAGATCGACGCGCAAGTGATGGCGTCAGCGGTGGGGGCCATTGATGATTGAGTCAGGGCGCTTGACGGCGGCGATAGGGTCGAGCCGGAGCGGGAAAAGCGCCTACATACAAAGCACGATTGCGGGCGAAAAGCGGCTTCTGGTGTGGGATGTTAAGGGCGAATATCCGGGGTGCGTCCGGGCACGAAGCAAGGCGGAATTGATCGCAATGGTTAAAAAATCCAGCGGAAAGGCTGGGCGAATCGCCTTTTACCCGCCAACGCTGGCCGACTTTGACTACTTTTGCCGAGCGGCGGGCGTTTGGGTCAAGGCGCAAAGCGCGGCGGGCTTCGGGTGTTCGCTGGTGTTTGAGGAAACTGCTGACGTAACCAGTCCGGGCAAAGCGCCGGAGTCTTACGGAATACTGCTAAGGCGTTATTTATCCTACGGCGTGAATATTTACGCAGTGACACAACGACCGGCGGAGTCAGACAAAACGGCAGTAGGCAATGCTTCAATTGTGCGGATTTGCCGCTTGCAATTATCACGTGACCGCAAGTCAGCGGCGAACGATACCGGGGTTCCGCTTGACGTGGTGTCAGGATTGCGGGCAGATCAGGATAATAAGCGCTTCGATTTTGTACACTGCGACACGGGCGCGGGCACATATCGCCGGGGATTGATGACAATAAAAGCCGGAAAACCCGCTTTTGGCTTTACAGGCAAGGCCATTCAGATGACCTGATAAGGCTAAAAAACAGTACTTTTTGAAGGCTTCGCCCATATAAGGGCGGGGCTTTTTTTTTGCCCGAGAATAGCGCCTTATACGGCAGACGGTGTGCAAGCAACGATCAATCATTTAACTTTACAGGGGTAGAACATGAGCTTGACGATGAAAAATATTTTAAAGGTGGCAGTGATTGCAGTTGGTGCCATTGCGGTAGCTAAAAAGCTGCCCGTTGTATCTGACTACGTTTAATGACCTGGAAGGCGTTTGCTTTTCAGGTCGGCGGCGCGCTGGTGGCGGGTTTGATCATGCGCGAAATCATCAAGCGCGACAAACAAGGGGGTTGACGTGACCAAAAGCGAAATAAAAATCGTGGTTATTGCGGTGCTAGCGGTCGCGGTAATCAATCGGTTTGACGCGACCAAAAATCTACTTTACGGCGGTAATCGGTTCTTCGGTTAACGCTTTTTTTACTGTGACTATGAACACAAAGGAAAAAACGAAATGAAAATTACGACCACTATGCCCAGCTTTGAAGGCGTCGCAGCCGGTGCGATCGCGACGGCACGGCTGCCCATTGGTTTGACCTATGAGCAACTATTGATCACCTATGGCGGGGCAACGCTTGCCCAGCTAAACGAAATCCGCATTATTGGCAACGGCAAAACGATTCAGCGCTACACCAGCGGCACTCGCCTTGACCAGTTGAATAAATACCACGGCAGAGCGGCGGCGGCGGGTGTGCTGGTGGTTGACTTTAACCGCTACGGACTGCGGACGCGGGCCGGTGAGGAAGTGACCGCACTGGGCACAGGTGCGCGGGATACCGGCGGCATTGAACTGTCAACGCTGGCCGTTGAAATTGACATCGACGGCGCGGCGGTATCGCCGACCTTGAGCGTCAAGGCGATTCAATCAGCGCCGCGACCTTTGGGCCTTGTGCGCTGGGTGCGTGAGTTTACCTATTCAGCGCCCGCTTCTGGGGATTACGAAATTTCAGATATCCCAAAAGGCCATCTTTTCAACACGGTTCACTTCAATTCGGCAAGTATCAATTCGTTGGAAATCCAGCGCGACCGCTTCACGGTATTTAAGCGGACGGCGGCAGAAAATAGCCTAGTTCAGACCGATGGCGTCCGGGTGCCACAAGCGAGCGTGTTTACCTTCGATCCGACCGAAATCGGCAACGGGGCCGAAGCGCTGGAAACGGCAGGCGTCCATGATTTGCGCTTTGTGCTGAACATGAGCGGTGCTAGTTCGGTGCCGGTCACGGTCGAATCAATCGCGCCATTTTTTGCGTAAAAATTTATGCGCCCGCCTTGGCGGGTGTATATACAAAAGCCTTTAAATAAGGGTCAGGGGGATAAATGGCATCATTACTAGATGCGCTAATTTCACCAGCGTTGCAGTTAAAGCTGGCGGAGGGATACAGCGCGGTTGAGCTGCAAAAAGCGCAGCCTTTGCCGGTCGAACAATACGCGCCTTTACAAGATCCGTATTTAAACGGGCAAACGCAATACGGCGGGCTGTCAAATTTGGGTATGCAATCGTCAATCGGCGTGGCGGCGGCAATCGCGTTTGTGGTGCTATTACTGAGCCGCAAATAATGGATCAAGAAGGCATATTATCTCCGACCGGGCCAACCGGCATATTGGCTGGTTTAGACTTCCTGAGCGGCGGAGCCGTTAGACCACAATCGACTAGTCAATCGTCAACGGGGGCGATATATACGCAGGGCGTGAAGCTGAGCCGGGCGGCCATTGATCCGATGGTTATTTGGGCCGGAATCGGCGTTGTGGCGTTTTATTTATTTAGCAGGGGCCGAAAATAATGGGCGGTTTATTTTCTAGTTCGTCCAGTTCGTCAAGTACGGCGTCAGCATCGGAAGTCGGGCAGCAGTTCGAGGATCAAGCGTTCGGCGTTTCGCTGTCTAATGTACGGCTAGGCAAAAAGAACGATTTTGATTTAACGATTAACCAAACCGACCTAGGCGCAATCGCTGGCGCGCTAGATACGGTTGATGGTGTGCTTGACCTTGCGGGCAGTTCGACACGCAACGCGCTGGAATTCGGCGCGGGTGCGTTTCAGTCGGCCATAGATTCAGCAAACCAGTCGCGCACGGAGTCGCTAGAATTTGGCGCGGGTGCGTTTACCGGTGCGCTGGAGGCGAGCAAGCAAGCCTATTCGATGGCCATGCAATCAAGCGAGCGATCAGGGGCGCGGGCAGATGAGGCCAGAAAACAATCGTTTGAATTTTCGGCGGGTGCATTTCAGGCGGCAATTTCGTCCGTAGATAACGCCCGCGAGGATGCAGTCAGCGCGGCGGCGTCAGCCTATGCCGGATCGTCTGGGCAGATTCAGCGCTTTGCAGAAACCACGATTGACAAGGTGGCAGCGGCGACCAAAAGCGAGGCTTCGACAAGTTTTGACATGTTGGTCAAGTTGTTTGCCGGGGTTGCAATTGCCGGTGTTGCGGTTTATGCGTTTAAAAAATAGGGTGAATTTATGAGGCTGTATAAATACACACTGGCAGCGGGCGCGGAGCAAACCATAACGGCGCGGGGTCGGTTTATCCGGGGTATGTCGGCGTCGGAGCGCTACAAGGTGCAGGTAGATAACGGGGCGCGCACGGATTTTGAAACCGGCATCGCCTTTGAATTGCCGAACGAGTTCAGCCAGGTAAGGTTAATAAATACGGCGGCGGTATCGCAGGTAATCGAAATCGCCATATCACAACGCCCGGTATTTGATAACCGGCTGGTGGGCACAATGGATTTAAACGGCGCAATTGGCATATTGACCACGGCCAGCGCGTCCCACAATACGCCCGCCAAGCAGTCGATAACCGTTTCAACGCAGGTGTTGGCGGCCAACGCTGACCGGCGGTCGGCACTGGTGCAAATAGACGGCGCTTGCTATGTCGATAATTCCCTTGATGGTGTGCTAATTCCGGCGGGTTCGATGGTGTGGGAGTCACAAACGGCGCTGGTGCTGGTGCCCAGTGCGGGCACGGTTGTTGTGCGAATACTTGAGGAGTCCAACGTCTAATGAAAATTCTTAACACGGCAGCGGCGGCGGGTAGTATTAGTCTGGGGTCGATGGCGACATACAGGCGGCGCGTGTTAGATGCGGTCGACCCGGGCGCGGCCAACACCTTTGTTGACCTGTTCAGTTATACAGTTCCCGGAACGGTCGAGATTGCCTACCTCGATATAAAAATGCAGGGAATATCCTCGACGTCAGTATTTACAGGCGAATTGGTGGTGGATGGTGTGGTATTGGAAACATTCACGTATACATCAGGCGGTTCAAACGATTCTATTAGAATTTTTGGAAATCATGCCGACACGGTAGCGGCTAGTTTTGCAGTTGACGGTCGAGGCTTTACTGTGCTGTCAGCAAACAGAACCGTGTTATTTCGGGGCAAGTCGACCGGGTGGGGTGCTGGCGATTCATTTCAGGTTTCATCACTGGAGATCACCTACGATGTCTAACGGCGCAATGGCAGTTTTTGCAGGGGTGGCGGCGTGGTTTTTGCTTAAATCACAAAATGCGGCGGCGGCCATCGGCGTTTATCGGCCAGCGCCTACAGGCACGGCTGGCGATGGATTACCCGCGGATTTTAGCGGCGTGGAGTCTAGCGGATCAATACAGCTTATCTCTAACAATACGCAAGTTGGCGGTGCCGATGACATTGTGCAAAAAACGAATCCATACGCGGCAATTTCGCGCGGGTTTAGAAATAACAATCCGGGCAATATTGACTGGAACGCAAGCAACGATTGGTTAGGGCAGATAGGCAGCGATGGCCGCTTTGTTATATTTTCCGATTTAAAATATGGCGTCCGGGCGATGGGGCGGCTACTTGACACGTATTACTATCGCTACGGGCTGAAAACAATTGCCGCGATCATCGAAAAATACTCTCCACCACACGAAAACGAAACGGCGCGGCTTATATCGGATATGTCACGGCGAACCGGGATAATGCCAACGCAGCAGTTGGTATTTCCGCGCGATAAACTCAAGCTGGTGGATGCGTTTATCTTTGCGGAGAACGGCGCGCAGCCTTTGAGCGGTGCGTATATCACGGCGGCGCTTAACCTTGAACCGGGGTCTTACGCATGAAGGAAAACCATTTTTATGTGCTGCTTGCGGTCGCAGGGGTGGCGGCGTATCTGGTCGGGCGCGGTGCGGTTAAGTTAATCGAGTCGGGCGCGGAAGCGATCACGCCAACGAATCCCAACAATATTTTTTACGGCGGAGTAAATGCCATCGGGGATACCTTCGACAACGGCATGGACGACGATTCTTTTAGCCTTGGTGGCTGGATTTACGACATAACGCATCCTAACGCGGAGTATATGCAATGAGCAGAAAGCACAGACAAAGAAAAGCGCGGGATTATTCCGGGCGTATCGGCAAAATTGAAGAACGGATAGAGCGCGAAGGCTTGCGGGAAAACACGCGGGAAAGCAAGGTCGAGCGACTGCAGGCACGGCTTGCGCGTTTGCTGGACAGGCAAACAGAGGCGCAGGAATTGGCCGAGCTGGAGAACGAAGAACAGGAACACAAAGACAATGAACACCTTAAGCGCTCTCGCGGTCGGCTGGTCAGCAAGGCTATCAAGTATGGTGTTTATGATGCGGCGTTGAACGATGACGACCTGGAAGCGGCCATAGATCAGGCGCGGGCCGATGCAAAAACCGCTTAAAAGCCGGGGATTTTGGGCTGTGGTGGTCGCGGTGCTACTGTCAAGCGTGGGCGTTTCAACGGTGCCGGGTGTCGATGTTGTACTGGTAGACATGATATGTGGCGCGGTCGAGTGTGCGGACAATGGAAGCTGAAATATTGGGTCTTTTATCCAGCGGTGCCGATGTCATGGTGGTGGCCATCGGAACGATATTGATACGCATGGAGCGGCGAGTATCGCGGCTGGAGTATCGCATTTTCGGGTTTGGGCCGGAGGCCGAAGGGTTCGACAAGGGCCGGGAAAAGAACAGGTAATGCAGCGCGCCAGGCGGCGCGCTGAGTGTCTAACGTCAATCGCAGCGAAAAGCCAGTATGGTTTTATAGTCAAAGCCAACGCGAGCGGGTGCAGTGGGCACCACTGGTTGAGGTATCGCAAGCAAAAACATATCGCGCTGGTTGGCCGGTAAATCAGCATAAAGTCGGCGACTGGTTTCAAGCATTTTTGTGTATTGTCGCAGTGATTCGGTATAGATCAATTTTTCATTTTCGTAACGTGTAAGGGCCCTTTCCCGCCGGGGTTCGCTGAGCTGGCCGATATATTCCCGCGATGAATTCAGAATAACCGGCGTTTTTTGTTCGGCAGAACAGGCCGCGACGCTATTGGCTTGTGCAGATTGCGCGGATTCGTCCGGCGTGTACCCGGTGCCAGAGGCAACAAGGCCGGATTCGGTGCGGGTTACGTTTGGTTTCCAGTCCGTGTAATGGTGAGGCGCGCAAGCGCTGATTGACAAGCTGGCAGCAAGAGCGGCAAAAAGTCGGTATTTGGTCATTTTATGGTTTCCTTTTAAAAACTAAAACATTGGAAGCGGGCGAAGTGTGCCCGGTTTTTGTGGGTGCCTCAAGTTGTGCAAGTTGGGCGGTTAGTGATTCGATGGCGGCGTCTTGTTCTTTGACCTGGCGCTTTAATCCGGCAATGGTGTTGTCTTTGGTGCTGTGGACGTGGGCCAGTTGCGACAGTTCCCAATGCTCGAAGCTGTACCCGGTCGCGCTGTACAGGTGGTTGCCTTTGACGCGCAAGCCCCATTCTTCCGGCAGCAAGCGCCCGGTCGCGTAGGCGGTCAGGTAATGCCAGCGGGCAGGGTCGCGGCGGTCAGGGTGTGCGTAATTCTGAACGGTACGCAATGACACGCCAAGAAAATCGGCGGCGTCTTGGTGGCTGATGCGGTGTTGCCCGCATTGGTCGGTGAAGGTGAAATACGGCATGGTTTTTTCCCTGCGCGGATTATGCCGTTTAACGCTTTTTTGTCATTACAGCGCGCCTCTTATTGCCAACCACGTAGCAAATTGGGTAGCATGTCGCCACGAGTAGCGCATAATGTATATTACTGGACTGTACATCCAGAAATAACGGCAGTTAAATCAGCAAGTTATCGTTAATTCCAGAACGAAATTATTTCGTTCGACGTTTCCCCAAGGTGCAGCCCGGTTCGCCGGGTTTGCATTCAGGGGGATAAACCAAATAGACCGGGGATAACGATATGTCAAGTTTTGAACAGCCTTTCAGAATCAAAAAACACCAGCACATGCTGACGCCAGAGCATCGGGCGCAGGGTAATGAAGCGCTCGCGGCGATCAGGGAAGAATTAAACGACGATCCAATGGAAAGAGTTTGGCCGCGCTTGACGGCGACACAAAGGCGCGGGCTTTTTGTCGTGGCGGGTGTTACCGGGTCGAGCTTTGAGGATGGCCAATATCATGCGACATGGCAGTCAATCGTCGAGGCCGACCGCCAGAAAATACTTAAAACGCTGTCAGTCTTTGCGGGCTTGGCGGTGCGGATCAAGGGCGCGCTTTAGTGGCCGCGCCATGTGCTGAAAGTCAGCCAGAGAGAACGGTTAGCGTATTGTTTGCGCGGGCTGACAGTTGCTATAAGGGAATTCCGGGGTGTGACGTGTGGGACCTGGGCCGCAACGCCATGCTTTATGACGATGATTGCCCAATTGTCGCACATCCGCCATGCCGGGCATGGGGGCGGCTTCGGACGTTTGCCAGGCCAGTTCCCGGCGAGAGAAATACGGCACGGCTGGCGGTGGCATTGGTCAGGAAAAACGGCGGGGTTTTAGAGCATCCGCAAGGGTCTGGGCTGTGGGTAGATCAGGGGTTGCCGGGAGTTGGTGAACGCGATCAGTTCGGCGGTTGGACGTTGCCAATATCACAGGCATGGTGGGGGCATAAGGCAGAGAAGAAAACGTGGCTTTATATCGTGGGTTGCGAGCCTAAAAACTTGCCGGTTATGCCGATGCGCTTGGGCGATGCAACGCACGTGATACAAAGCAGAAAGCGCCACGATTGCAGGCCGCATGTAACAAAGGCAGAGCGGGAGCACACGCCATTCCAATTGGCCGTTTGGCTGGTTGAGCTGGCCAGGTTGTGTTGATGCCAAAGCCGCAACCAATACCCGGGGCGGGCTTATGTGAGCCGGGTTTGATCAGCGAAGCGATAAAAAAAGCCGGGGCGTCTGTTCCGGCTTTGCCGTATGTGCCGCCGGTGCGACGGTGGGACGATTTGCCGCCTTTAAGACCGGAGCAGCGCGAACGGGCTTATAGTCTAGTCAAGGCCACCAAAAGTCCGACAAACACAAAAGCGCGGGAAAATTTCGAGGTTGAAACGGCATTCCTTGCCGGTCGCCATGATCGAATGCTCTGGACAGGCGAAATCGACGAGGTTAAAACGTCCGACCACGAACACCAGCGCGGCAACGTCGCGCACGGTACTGCAGGCGCGTTTTGTATCATCGAGCGGCGGCAATGGGCCGATGAATACCGGGTGCGGACGCAGGTTGACGCCACAACAAAGGATTTACCGCCAGAGCAAAGCGGGCCGAGAATCACGCGGTATTTGTCAGACCGGGGCTTAACCGCATTGACGGATTCGGCAGCCTACGTCAGCGCCACAAAAACAGGCTTTACCACGTTTGTAACGCTGACCTTTACCGATGAGGCACGGCAACGGCTGGGAAATGGCCAGACGAGCATCCAGCGCGAGGCTACGCGGTGTTTTGACGCATGGTCCAAAATGTATCAGCGGGGCATGAAACGGCAAGGCATCGCCGGAAATACCGATAGCCTTGATTATCTTTGGGTGGTTGAGGTGCCAGACAATCAGGCGGGCGAGCCAAACCCGCATTTACACGTTTTGATGCGCTGGCAGGTCGAATACAGCAAGTTTCAGGCATGGGCTGCGCGGCTTGAGGCGGCATGGGGTCAGGGCTTCGCCCACATTGAAAAAATAAAAAACGGGGCCGGGGCCGGGGCATACATTGCCAAGGCGGTAGGCTACTTGTGCAAGGCGCAGGGCAAAAGCGATCAGGGCACGGTACGCGG